>CAYWCH010000064.1:0-5664 GCA_964456715.1 uncultured Anaerolinea sp.
TTTTCTCGATGTGTTTCTTTACCATATTGATCGTCGTTCTTGCTTCAGGATATGTAAATCTTGATGCCGCTTTACTTCTGCTTGTTTCCTTCGCGATGGCAATTTTATTTATTTTCCTCCCAAGAATTTGGGGGCGAAATTATGAAAAAGCAGGGAACGATTATCGATTCCCCATCCATGGATCAATTTCTGACGAAGGCTTGACCCTGGTTACCATAAATTCCGAAGGAAAGACCAAGTGGGATGCGTTCACAAAATACGCCTTCACGGAAGATACTCTTTTGCTTTTCCGTGGAAAGAACCAGTTCAACATGCTCACCCGTGATTTATTTTTATCGGACGTTGATTGGGATCAATTACTCGATCTCGTTGAAGAAAAGATATAAGCTATTTCAAGCAAGTCGAAAAATGTGGAAAATAACGGAAGGAATGATGACCAAACAATTTCTTATCCTCGAAGGCAGCCCGCGCAAGAAGGGCAACAGCAACACCCTCGCCGCACAGGCAGCCGCCGGCGCCGTTGAATCCGGCGCGCAGGTGGAGACAGTGTACCTGAACAGTATGAAGATCTCACCGTGCAACGGCTGTGACGCCTGCCGCAAGACCGGTGTCTGCACTGTAAAAGACGAGATGCAAACGTTGTATCCCAAGATCATCGCCGCCGACGCGCTGGTGCTTGCCAGTCCCATCTACTGGTCCACCTTCTCCGCCCAGCTCAAAACCTGCATCGACCGCTGGTACGCCCTCTGGAACGGCAAACACGACCTCTTCAAAACCAAACCGGTCGGCATCATCCTCACCTACGGTGATTCCGATGTGTACACCTCAGGAGCCATTAACGCCATTCACACCTTCGAGACCATGTTCCGTTTCCTCGAAGCCAGGATCGAATTCGTCTACGGTTCGCTGATGGACGTGGGAGACGCAGAAAAGAATGCCAACTTGATGAAGCAGGCTTTTGAAATGGGAAAAAGATTGGTACAATAACAAAACTCCCGGTCGATTGACCGGGAGTCACTTATTAACCGGGGAAAATAAAAAACGCCAGTCCAAAAATAACATAAACGGCCAGCAGAGCGGCGCCCTCCAGCCAATTTGATTCGCCATCGGCTGAGACGAAATAGGCGATTACCACTGCCGACCCGAGCGCGGCCAATTCGAAGGGATTGAACACAAGCGTCAACGGGTTGCCCATGGCCAGACTGATCAATACCAAAACCGGCGCCACGAACAGGGCGATCTGCAAACTTGATGAGACCGCAATCTCCATACTGAGTTCCATTTTATTCTTCATGGCCATAGTCACGGCCACCAGGTGCTCGGCGATGTTGCCGATAATGGGCACAAGGATGATGCCGAGGAAGAATTCAGACATTCCCGTGCTGGCCACCACCGCTTCTACGCTGCCCACCAGCAGTTCGCTCAGCCAGACCACACCGCCTGTTGCCAGCGCCAGTACGATCAGTGATTTCGATACCGACCATTCACTTTTGTGCTCCACTGCCCCATCTGCCTGGAAACCGATGCCGGTATCGGCTTTCACCTTGAGAGAAAAAATAATGCCAAATACATACAGCAGGATCATCACCCCAGCCACCGATAGGCTCAGCGTTTCCACGTGTTGTACCACCAGCCCATCCGCCGTGGAATGGCTGAACAGGGAAGGCACTGCCAGCCCCACCAGCGCAATGCTCAACAAGATGATGTTGTTAGCCGCCTGACGCCGGTCGAAACGCTGGATACCGTTCTTCAAGCCACCGGCGAGGAGTGAGAAACCCAGCACGAACAACAGGTTGCCGATGATCGACCCGGTGATGGAGGCTTTGACCAGCTCCAACAACCCCTGCTTGATGGCAAACAGGGTGATGATCAGCTCGGCAGCGTTGCCCAGCGAGGCATTGATCAATCCGCCCACGCGCGGCCCGGTGTGTGAGGCCAGGTTTTCGGTGGATTCACCGATCAGCCCTGCCAGCGGGATGACACCGGCTGCCGAAAGTCCGAAGACCCAGCCGGCTCCCCAATCCAGCGCTTCCGCCAGGATGGTAAACGGGATTGCCAATAACAAAACCTGAAGAGGATTCTTTTTTAGGTAATGAATGATTTTTCGCATTGCCGTGATTATACCGGATTTGCCGTGCACCCGAATAATCCGCTTGCGGAGAGGTGGCGAATCTCCTAGAATAGTAGTATGCAATTCGATTTGTTCTTCTGGATTATCTTCCTGGCGATCTCCGTGGTTGTGTTGATCGTCTCCTGGCGCTCGTTGTTTGCACCTCGGTCGCACGGTTTCTTTCGCTTTTTTGCCTGGGAATCCATCGCAGCACTGCTGGCATTGAACCTGCGCCACTGGTTTGTTGCTCCCTGGTCGTGGCATCAGTGGATCTCGTGGCTGCTGCTCTTTGCCTCACTTGCGCCGCTGATCCTCGGTGTCGCTGCATTGAAGACGCGGGGAATAGCGGCCAGTAACCGTTCCGGTGAACCGGAGTTACTGGCATTCGAAAAAACCACGAAGTTGGTGACCACCGGCATCTTCCGGTACATCCGGCATCCGCTGTACAGTTCGCTGCTTTTGCTCACCTGGGGTATCTTTTTCAAGCTGCCGTCATGGCCTGGAGTTGGCCTGGCCATCGCCTCGACTTTTCTCCTGCTCTTCACTGCCAAAGCAGATGAAGAAGAATGCCTACATTTTTTTGGGATTTGCTATACAGAATACATGCAAAAAACCAAAAGGTTTATCCCATTCTTGTACTGATCTTTTTTTGACCAACTGATAATGCTTAGAAAGTTTTCGGCATTGTCTAGACGATAAGAATTTGTATAATTAATTGCAGGGGAACAATTCTGGAAGTTGCCGGGAGGTCAGTATGGAAGGTACACACCCGGGGGGATTCTTCAAAACGAATTGGCGTCAAATCGCCATCGGTTTCTTCTCACTAGTGATCATTGTCATTACAATCTTCAAGATCGGCGGCGATGACTTTGTCTACGCTTTCAACAGTAATATATCCTCCTTCCAGGCTCTCGCGATCCTGATACTAACGATTATCCTCTTTGCCAGAATGGGCGAAAAAAGCCAAAACCGGCTGCTTTGGTTGGGATTGATGATCGGTTGGGTATTATGGACGATCGCCGAATGGTGGTGGGGAATCGCTTCCTTTTTCCAGACAGAGGCTCCATTTCCATCCGTGGCTGATTTCTTCTGGTTCGTGGGATACATTCCTATGTACATCGCGCTGGATTCCAGAAACCGGTCAATTCCTCAGGAATCCTCGCCTGTGCAAAAACTGATCATCTGGTTATGCAGTATCGTTGCCATTGGGTTGACTGCAATCTTCATTGTCAATCCAGTCATCCAGAATTATGAACCGGGAACTGCATTGGAAACGATTCTCACCCTTGTTTATCCCCTGGGTGATCTGATTTTGTTCATTTTCGTATTACGGATTGCTTTCAGATATCAGGAGGGAATTAATGGTCAAGCCTGGCGATGGATCGCAGCCGGGTATATTGTCACTACGGTTGCCGACCTGATCTTCTCGTATGCAACAGCCAATGATATGTACTACCCAAACGGGCAGGTGAATTTTATCAGCTCAATTGGATCCGATATGCTCTACTCGTTGAGTTATATGATCATACTTATGGGTCTGGCAGTTATGCGGAAAGCTGATATCGAAACGCAAAAAAAGACAGAAGAGACCATTGACCTAGCCGCCGTTCCCAATACCCATGTGGTCTTTTTTACCGGTAGTGATGACCTCATCAATGATGTCAGCCGAAACTTTCCCGCGGTTTTTGAAGCTGCCACGGCCATTGGACAACCCATTTTCAGGGCAACCGGCCTCAGCATGGAGCAGGCGGCAAATATCATC
Organism: uncultured Anaerolinea sp.; assembly: GCA_964456715.1. Lineage (GTDB taxonomy): Bacteria > Chloroflexota > Anaerolineae > Anaerolineales > Anaerolineaceae > UBA6107. The sequence goes on from CAYWCH010000064.1 coordinate 3,873, forward strand.
TCACTGGTGAAATCAAGAAAAGACTTAACGGAAGAACAATCCGTAACGGTTGCCACACGCCAGGGCATTAAAAATGCCCGACTCTTCGGACAAACGATCACCACCCCCGAAGGCAGCTATACCGGCATGATCCTGCTCCTGAGGTTGTTCTTGGAAGGCAAATCGCCTGATGATTCGGTTTCAGATTATCATCGTTCAATTATCCGGTCAATGATCAAAAAAGCAGGATCAAGCGAAGACCACGAGATAAAGGCGCTGCTCACAGCCTATTACTCCCTTGTCCTTAAGGGTTGGATCGATGTTGTCGAAACTGAAGGCGGAAACCTGATGGGCCATTCGGTTTCAAGTAAATTGCAGACGATCGCCAACGATTCCAACTGGGAGATATCCATCGATCCTGAGGGGAATATCGATACAGGAAGAATTCCTCTTGAGGTAGTTAGAAAGAACCTCCAGGAGGTATTTGAAAAAGCCAGGGAAATCACCGCCGAGATCACCGATGCCGAGACGGTGAATAGGGTGGAGATGAAAATCTGGGACAGTGTTACTCAAAACTCACGTCAAAGCCTGATCGCCTGTGGTGTAACGCCACCGGTGTAGTATTCGAATCCGTTCTCGATTTGCACGTGCCTTTAAGGAAAAACAGACCAGAACGATCCAAGTTCCGGCCTGTTTTTTGTGAAAGCATCCAAGATGGACATACGTATAATAGAGTGAGTAATCTTCTTTGTTAAGGAGGAAAAATGGAAAACAGAATCCCCCGGGGATTGGTACGCGATATGATCGTCAGAGGCGTGGCCGGGCTGGTAACACTCGGCGCCTGTTTCTTTTTACCGGCCTGGACGCTGAACTACTGGCAGGCATGGGTTTACCTGGCCGTGATAACTGCTCCTTTGTTATTCACAATGGTTTATTTCCTGAAAATCAATCCGGATTTCCTCGTCCGCCGTATGAACATGAAGGAAAAGGTGACCACCCAGAAATGGATCGTCACCCTATCCGGCATTCCACTGCTGCTGACTTACCTCCTGCCCGGGTTCGACGTGCGGCTCGGCTGGTCCAGGCTGCCGGTCTGGTTAATTCTCGCTTCCGACTTCGTCGCGCTGGCTGGATATATCCTGGTGATATTCGTTTTTCGGGAAAACAACTTTGCCTCGCGCGTGGTTGAGGTGAGTGAAGGTCAAAAAGTAATCGAAACCGGCCCCTATTCTTTGGTGCGTCACCCCATGTACCTGGGATCGACGGTCATGTACATTTTTTCTCCGCTGGCGCTCGGCTCCGCCTGGGCGATCATCCCGGCGCTGCTGATGGTACCTGTGCTCGTCGCCAGGATAATCAGCGAGGAGAAACTGCTCACTGCCGAACTGCCCGGTTATGCTGAATACAAGCAAAAGGTACGTTTCCGGATGTTCCCGGGGATTTGGTGATCATTAATAATGGATTATCACCTGTTTTCAGGCGGTAAAACTTCTCGTACAAGGGAAACTTAACCTCACAAAGTTAATTCGAAACAATGGATGGAGAGCATGAAGACAATACTAATTCTCGGTGGATATGGGATGACAGGCAAGTTATTGGCCAAACACCTTCTTGATCAGACTGACGTTAAGGTGATTCTCGCCGGGCGCCATCTTGAAAAAGCCCGGGCTCTGGCAGAGCTGTTGAATGCAAAAAATAATGGCGGGAGAGTTTCTGCAATAATAATGGATGCTGCCAACAAAGACAGTCTGTTGGCTGGCATGGATGGTGTGAGTATGGTTGTTGTGGCAGCGCCTACCACCCAATACACAGA
>CAYWCH010000064.1:5686-9514 GCA_964456715.1 uncultured Anaerolinea sp.
GTGGACTACCTCGATGTGCAACTGGACATCGATAAGTTGTCCGTTTTGCGCAAGTATGAACCTGAGATCGTGAAGGCAGGGTTGTGCTTCATCACCGAAGCAGGTTTCCACCCGGGGCTCCCCGCTGCCCTGGTGAGAGATGCTGCTGAAAAATTGACCCAGCCAAAAACAGCAATCACCTCCTGCTTCCTGAACTTGGGAAAATCCATTCCTGTTACTGATGCAATCGATGAGTTGATGAAGGCGTTCAAAGATTACCAGGCCCAGACCTTCAAGGATGGGCAATGGACCAAAGCGGGGACTTACGATTATCGCTCGATCGATTTTGGCGGTGAGATCGGAAAGAAGACCTGCTATTCCATGTTCTTCGAAGAATTGAAGATCCTGCCGGGTTTGTATCCCAGCCTTCGCGATGTCGGCTTCTATATCTCCGGTTCTAATTTCATCACCGACTGGTTCATCACCCCGATTATTTTCCTTGGGTTAGAAATCGCGCCCAGGAAAGGCATGCGCCCGTTGGGCAAACTTATGTGGTGGGGCATGTCCCTCTCCAAGCCACCCTACATTGTCCAACTCCAAGCCGAGGTCACCGGTGAAAAAGACGGCAAATTCCTCAAGTCTGTTGTCAGTGTTGCTCACCTTGATGGTTACGAGTTGACCGCCATCCCGGTCGTCGCCTGCTTGAACCAATATCTCGAAGCACGTCCATCCAGACCGGGATTATGGCTGATGGGCCAATATGTTAATCCAGAGAGGCTTATGAAGGACATGGAGAAGATGGGTGTAAGGGTTACTGCCTCCGTGGAGTAATACCCCGAGCTTATTCATGGAGGATACTTTTCTTACAGACCTTCGAAATGATGAATTCAGGCACCAGGTGTGCGTTCATCTTAAATTATTGGATTCTCATCCAGAAAGTGTGAATTTCAAGTCTTTTTATGTATAATAGTAATAACCATTTACACCTTTATTTACTTTCACGAAAGGATAGGGAACTATGGGACTTTTTGGGAAAATTCTGGAGAAACTGGGAATCAAGAAGACGCAGGCATCTACTGCCGCACCGACAGTCGGTAAAGTGACCGGTTCACCAACCACGACTGTAAAAGCACCAAGTGAAAAGGTTTGGGGATATCCTTCGCAGGCCGCCAAACCCGCCGCCATCCCGGTGGTGGATGTGGTAACCAAGCTCGAAGGCATGGCCAAGGTCAACCCCGAGAAACTAAACTGGAAGGTTTCGATCGTTGATCTGCTCAAACTGCTTGATCTCGACAGCAGCCTGGATGCCCGCAAGGAACTGGCCAAAGAACTCGGCTGCCCGGCCAACCTTATGGGTGGCGACTTTTCTCAGATGAACGTCTGGCTGCACAAGACGGTGCTGCAGAAGATCGCTGAAAATGGCGGCAACATCCCCGCGAGTCTGCTGTAATACCATTATCGTTGCTTAAAACATTTGCTTGCCAAACGCTGGAGGATAAATCCTCCAGCGTTCTTTTTATCATAAATTTCAACTCATTATCGTGATATACTGATTTCATCTTATAAAAAGACCTGTGGTATTGTTTGCCTCTATTCTCTTTATGGAATGGAGGCTTTTTCTTTCCCTGGTCTGTAATTAGTGAAAGCAGAGGAATCCCTTGGAAGTAAAGCTGTACGTAGGCAATTTTTCGTATGAAACAAACGAAGAACAATTACGCACCATGTTCTCCGAGGCCGGGACGGTGGCATCAGTGGATATGATCATGGACCGCGATACTCATCGTTCAAAAGGTTTCGCATTCGTTACCATGAGCACTCAGGCTGAAGCAGAAGCAGCGATCAAAATGTTCAACGGAAAAGATGTAGCAGGCCGTGCGTTGGCCGTCAACCCGGCGCGCCCCCGCGAAGAAGGTCCGTCTGGATATGGTGGTGGCCGCTCATCATATGGAGATAAAAACCGCCGTCCACGCAACAACAATGGCGGACAAAGACGCTTTTAGACTCATAAAGCCCTCGTCTTATAGACGGGGGCTTTTTTTATGTCTTTATGTTTTTCCAATCATTTTCCAATGATTTTGGTATATTATATAAATAAGGTAGTTTATATATTAATTGCGAATTGGAAGGACTGTTATGACGAATGACAAAATACTAAAGAATTTACGCACCTTTTTACTGGGATTCAGCATTTTCATCTTCGTGGGATCAGTCGTGGAATTGCTTTTCCTCAACCATACCCGCGAACCGCTGCAATGGACGCCAATCATCCTGATCGCGCTTGGCATCGTTTTGGATGTGATGATGCTCGTCAGACCCACCACCGGAATGCTCAAGGCATTCCGCGTGGGCATGTGGATCATCGTGTTGGGCGGTGCTGTCGGCATGGTTGTCCATGTGACCGGCAACCTGGAAGGAATGCGTCAGATCTCAAACTTCTGGCAATCGCTCAAAGAAGGCCTGGGCGGACGGAATCCGTTCCTCGCTCCCGGTATCCTCTCCATGGCGGGAATATTGGCGCTCGCTGCCGGATATCATTATCCTGCCCGAAAAAAATAAGTGTTCTCATCCGATCGATCGCCCTTCACCCAAAGGGCGATTCTTCATTCAGCGCAATTAACACTATAATTAATCCAGACATAATTATTCACGAGGTGATCCATGTTCCGCAGATCGCGCCGCCCCATTCCCCCCAGGTATGTCGTGACCAATACCACTGCCATTGATGGCGTGGCCAGAGCCAACCAGATGATGGCAAATGGCCAGCCGCAGCAGGCTGCTGAGTTGTTCATGCAGCTTGCCCGAGAAATGCAGGAAGCGGGTCGTCCGCGCCAGGCAGCCAATATGCACACCCAGGCTGCCCACGCCTGGCTGGATGCGGGTACCCAGGAGCGCGCGCTTAATCAGACTTCGCTGGCACTGCGCCTGTTCGCCAGTCAGGGCATGTGGGAGAGGGCCAGACATTTCAAGGTCAACTTTATAGCACACCTGCGCCGAAATGGCGAAGAAAGCGCTTCAACCAGCGTGGAAGGGGAATACAATGCGCTGACGAAGACCGCTGGGATCAACCCGCAGGTCGCCGCCAGAGCGGTGATCAATCGCGGCAGCCTGCCCGCAATCTGCCCGCATTGCGGCGCTCTGCTGCGCAGCGATACGGTGGAGTGGATTGACGCCGTCAGCGCCGAATGCGGCTTCTGCGGCGGCACGGTGGTCACGTCAAAACCTGAATCGGCCTAGATTTTTCCACTTCGAGTAAAATAGACCCCATGCCCACATTCGACATCATCGGTTTTGACGCGGACGACACACTCTGGCACAACGAGCGTATGTACGCTGCCGCCGAAGCTAATTTCGTCGATCTGGTCGCCAAATATTACGACCGAGAAACCATCTCCGAGCGCCTGTTCGAGACCGAGACGCGCAACATGCGTACCCTGGGCTACGGCGCCAAGGCCTTCACCCTCTCGATGATCGAGACGGCCATCCATTTGAGCGGTGGTAGGATCAGCGCCAACGAGATTGGTCAAATCGTACAATCAGGCAAAGATATCCTCGAGACGCCGGTGGAGTTGTTCCCCCATGTGGCCGAGACCATTCCATCATTGGCGAAAGGCCACCCGCTCATGCTCATCACCAAGGGCGACCTGCTCGACCAGGAATCCAAACTGATTCGATCTGGGTTGGCGGATCACTTCAAGTTTGTTGAGATCATCACCGACAAAAACACCGAAAGTTACCGGCGCATCTTCGATCGTTATAAGATCGACCCCGATCACTTTTTAATGGTGGGGAATTCTGTCAAATCCGATATCCTGCCCGTGCTTGAACTGGGTGGCCATGCCGTGCATATCC
>CAYWCH010000064.1:9524-11141 GCA_964456715.1 uncultured Anaerolinea sp.
TCCCCTTCGAGATCACCTGGGCACACGAAATGGCCCAGGCTCCGGCCGACGACCATCCGGGCTATTACACGCTCAAGCACATGGGCGAACTGCCGGGATTACTCCGCTCATTATCTGCTTCAAATTAGTACTTGATTCCCGCCAGGTTTTCACTCACTTTCCATAATTCATCTTGCAGTTTTTGATCGTAAGAGTTTTTATTGGAGCGCACCTGGTGGTTGTTCTCATCCCAGTAACCGCCATTTACCTGCTGCCCCTGCGGATCGGCAGCCAAAAACATATAAGTCTCAGCCTGGCGTTCGGGCGAGATGGACGCTTTTCTTTTCAGATCATAGAGTTTTTGCATCCAAACCGGCAGGTTCGTCAACCGGTCGGCAGCCACGGCCACGCTGGTCACGCGCACACAGTTGACCGACACACCACTGCCCTCAAGGCGCCTTGCCAACGCGTAAGTGAACATCACCTGTGCCTGTTTGGAAAGGAAATAGGCGTGTTGGCTGCTGAACTTGCGCTCCCCATTCAGATTATCAAACTCCATGCCCAAATTTGGATAAACCAGCAGCCCTTTGGATGAAACAGTGATCACCCGGCTGGGCTGGGAGGCTTTGAGCATGTCCATCAGAAGACCGGTGAGCAGGAATGGCCCGATATGATTGGTGGCAAAGATCGTTTCAATTCCCTCACTTGTCAGGATTGGTCTGGTTATGGTTTTGTCAAAATTGGCAGCGTTGTGAATTAGCACATCCAGCCGCTTATGCTTTTTCTTGAACTCGGCGGCAAAATTCCGGATCGATGCCTGTGAAGAAAGATCGATCTGCATCAACTCCACATTTTCGCTGCCTGATGTGCTTTTCACTTCCGCGAGGGCAGCCTGTCCGCGTTCCAGCGAACGGCAGGCCATCACCACGTTCGCGCCAATTCGAGCCAGTTGAATGGCCGCTGCTTTACCGATGCCGGAATTGGCTCCGGTGATAATGACAGTCTTTCCGGTCAGATTGTAAGCCATCAATTCTTTCCTTTCATTTTGATGAAATCCCCGCTGCGGTATTCGGCAAACGCGGTGCGCAGCTCAGCTTCGGTGTTCATGACGATCGGGCCGCCCCAGGCGATGGGTTCGCGCAGCGGTTTGCCGCTGATCAGCAGGAACCGTGCCCCATTTCCACCTGCCCTTACCGCTACTGCATCTCCGCCAGCAAACAGGACAACCGATCCCACGCCGATTATCTCACCGGGTGTCCGTGCGTCAAAATTAGCTTCGCCCTCAAACAGGTAGGCAAACGCTGTGTGACCCGTCGAGATGGAATGTTCCCACTCCGCGCCGCCTGGCAGGATGACGTCGAGATATTCCGGCTCGATGACGATCTCACTCTTCAGTGAATCGGCAATGGTAGAGTATTTACGGGCCATCTGGAGCGCCCTTTTTACCACGCTTGCGGAGCTGCCGCGGACCTTGATCCGCGGGTGCATGACCACCTTTTTAAACCAGGAGGTCTTGTCGATAAACTCCTCCACCTCACCTTCGGCGGTGCACTCAAAGCAAACGAGATCCAGCTTGAAGCGCTCGACCGCCCAAATGACCATCATATGAACACAGGTGTTTACCGCCATCATGTAGGC
>CAYWCH010000065.1:0-7586 GCA_964456715.1 uncultured Anaerolinea sp.
ATGGCTGGCCAGTGAAAAACCGCACCTGTTTCCCGCAGGAAGAGCACAACAAAGATATGCCAGATCTGTACCTTACCCAAGGCGAAGAGGACCACCAATCCCAGGGTGACCACAGCGATCGATCCATCCGCCAGTATCATCACCAATCGCCTATTCCAGCGGTCCACCAGGGCTCCAGCGAAAGGTGCCAACAGCACATCCGGGATAAGTGCCACAAAGGTAGCCATAGCCAACACCGTGGCCGAGCCGGTCTCCCTGGTCAAATACCAGACCAGCGCAAATTGCACCAGGCTACTTCCCAGCAGCGAGAAAACCTGCGCGCTCCAGATGGGGATGAATTTTTTCATCCATTGGCTTTCATTCACTGTTGTTGAATTTGCTTCCGCCATGCTCACCTCATGAAAACGAACTTAACCACCCGGAATGTTCTTCCGAGTCGGCAGCGCCTCCCCCCTGTATGTTTTCTCATTCGATATAAACTTCTATATGCTCGTCGTCCTGGTCGTCGTAGGCATCGACGATCTTGCCGGTCTTTCCGTCAGCCAGCGCTTCAACCAGTCGTTCGGCATCCAGCCCCTCAACTTCGGGAGAAAACTTCATCCCCATACGCAGCCCCGCGTTCACCATCCCCAGCGGCAGGCGGATATTCGCGCGCACCTTGCCCGTGTTAATATCCAAGACACGCACGCGGAAAAACTTGCCGCCCATTCCCGGGATACCACCTTCCGGGTTTTTCGATTGTGCCTCCTGCGATCCCTTGCTGCTCGAATCAAGCGCCTTGAGCAGATCGGCTGCCATCTCGGCAGTGATCTTGCCCTCCTGCACCATCTTCAACACCTTGATCCGTTCTTCGCTGGTGATCATTTTTCTGCCTCCACAGATCGCGGCGAACCGTCTTCGGGAACCTTTTCTCCCCGTAAACGAGCCTGGGCTTCTTCCCAGCCAATCTTACCCGTATCCAGGTCTTCAAGTATCTGGCGGCGCACATCCACCGATAAAGCCTGCGGCAGATCATCCTTGCCGGGTTCAAACCCCAACGCTCTGACAATATCGGTCAAGCGGTTACGCAACGTGGGATAGGAAAGCTTCATTTCCTCTTCCATGCGGTTCAAACGGCCTTCGCATTTCACGAAGGTCAGCAAGAATTGCATTTGCTCAGCATTCAGGTTCCTGAATGGGTTGATTTCAGAAACAAAATGCCCTTCTATGGAGGTGTTGCAATGAATGCAGTACATTTTAGTCACTGCCAGTTCACCGCCGCACACCGGACATTTACTCAAGATCTTGTTCATCGGTAATTACCCTTTCGGATCAATTCCTGTCCGACTCTTGGAATCAGTCATGAATAGATTCTAGCACATAATAAACTTATGTCAATATGAAATAAATTTTATTGATTTAATTCAATGTTTTGTTGAATAATCACGAGTCGTTTGTAAATATTATTAACTTTCTAATGACTTTCTCACTCTTTCCCCTTTAATAAACCAATTCCCTTTTCGATCACTGGCATTTCGAGGCGAACGATCATAATAGATCTCAAAGATCCGGCCGCCCTCGACTTCTACCGTAAATGAATATCGCCCCACCCCCCATGACCCCATCCGCTGGGCCAGGCTGAGGTGTGCCGGAGCCATATTGTTGGCATACTTTCCACGCCTTCGAAAATCCTGTTGTTCGCTGATCATCCTGGTGATCTTATAGCGCTGCTCCCGCCAGATGAAACAGACAGGGCAATCAGGGCATTTCTCGTAAGTGGGTTCTTTTAGGAATTCAACCTCGATCGGCTCGTCAATCAGACTGGAGGGAATGGTTTGATAATAATCTTCCATGATTCAAATCATACAACAAAAAGCACCCTTGCGGGTGCCGTCTTGTTAGGCTTTGTTGATCGATTTCACTTCTTCGAAGACGTAACGCGATCGGTGTTTCTCCGGGTCCTTGAATCCCATCATTTTAAAGAAGGCATTGATCACATCGGGATCAAAACTGCGGCCTTTTTCACATCGCAGGTACTCGACCACTTGGTTTTCGGGGATCGCTTTACGATAGCTGCGATCTGAACGCATGGCATCCCAAACATCCACCACGCTGAAAATGCGAGCCTCCAGTGGAATTTCGCTTCCCTTCAAACCGCGGGGATACCCCTTGCCATCCCATTTTTCGTGGTGACAATATGGGATCATCACCGCTCCCGATAGATAAGAGATCTCTTTCAGCATATCGTATGCATAACTTGGATGCCTGTGCATGATCTCAACCTCGGCCGGCGTCAACGCTCCGTTCTTGCACAGAATGCAATCCGGAACCGCGATCTTGCCAATATCATGAAGCAATACTCCCCGTTTCACGTGCTGAATCGCACGTGGATCAATATTCATAAACCGGGCCAGTTTCAGGGTCAATTCCACAACGCGCATCGAATGTCCTTCTGTCTCCTGGTTGCGCATTTCGAGTGCCTTTGACCAACCCTCGATGGTTTTGTCATATGCGTCCGACATTTGCCCGAGGATTTGTTCCAAAATAACGGTGACTCGTGCCGCAATCAAGCCGATGAGAAACAGACAAAGTGCTGAGAAATATGGGAAGGGCTCGTTCGGAAAATAAAGAAGTCTATAGAAGAATATTCCAAATATGGCGAAAACAGCCATGACTAGCGATCCCTCTTTGCGAGTGATCAAGCTGGCGATTAACGTTGGCAAAGCAAGGTAGAACACTACCTGATCCATGTGTGTAATGGGATAGGCCGCAAAACTGATGAAGAACGCACCGCACAGGTAAAGGAAACTGGCTGTCTTGGTCCAATGCCGGTTGTTTATTATATAGAGAATCGCGAAGATGATCAGTCCCACCACATCACTGCATAGATTCATCAATAACCCGGGGGTATGCAAATGGGTCCAAGTGAAATAGTTGATGGGGAGAAGAATGACCAGGAGCACGCAGGTGAAGATCAGGCAGCTCCGAAGCGTGATCTCCTGCCGCAGGACTGGCGTAAGCGTTTCATTTACAGGAAAAAGCTGTGCCATGGCGATCTGTATTCGTCTCATCAGCGTGACTCCTGAACGATGCGTGTTGGAAGCAAAGCCCGCGCAGAGACAAAAAAACCTCCCTCTGCCTTTATTCCACAGAAGGAGGTAGTTACAAGATTCGTGCCCGAATTTTTAATCCGTCCAATCGTCAGGTTCAATGTGTACGTATGCCCGATCCACACCGGGAAATTCCTGCAATTTTTTAATCACATTATCAGAAATTTCGTGCACCTCGGTCAACGTTTTCTTTCCATCAACATTCACATGCATATCCACGATCATCTTGGGACCGGCATAATCGGTCATGATGTGATGCACTTTGATCACACCCGGCACGGATTCAGCAGCATTGATGAACTCATCCATTTCCTCACGCGTGGCTGCCCGGCCGGTAAGGAAACCCAGGTTCTCCCTGCCCACCAGGTACACCTGGCGGAAGATCCAAATACCCACCAGAATACCGGCGATCGGGTCTGCCAGGGGATGGATCAACGCGGAACCCAAAACACCAAGGAACGCAGCGATTGAAGTTAAAACATCACTCAGGTTGTCTTTTGCGGTCGTCGCGAGTGTGGGGCTGACGAGTCTCTTGGCAATCCTGGAAATTACGTAGAACATGGCGGCTTTGATGGCTGCACTGGCCAAAAGAACGTAAGTTGGCAGGTCGAGCGCGACTGCCTCGCCACCAGCGATATACCGCACTACCGCGTTTCGAATCGCCTCAAATCCCGCAAATCCCATCGACAGCGTGACGATCAATCCGACCAATGGTTCAAAACGCGAATGCCCCTGTGGGTGATCGCTATCGGGCGGCTGCATGGCCATGGTCAACCCTACCACCATGAGGATGGAATAAACAACATCCGAAATCGAATTGGCTGCATCCGCATAAATGGCCGCACTTCCGGTCAGATAAGCCACAGCGGCCTTCCCGCCGGCCAGAAGTATATTCCCACAGATCGTAACGATCAACGCCGTTCGATATAGTTTATTTTGCTCTTTTTGTGGAACGTAATCTCGTACCCAACGCATTATTACTGGTCTCCAGTTTTTGCACCTTTGATCCATAAACGAAAAGAACCTCATCGCGGCCACATTTCTGTGGCTGCACCTTTGAGGTTCATGCATTCATTCTGCATATCCCGGTCAGGCTGAGTGCTCCGTCCGACCGCATCTGAATTTTACCACATTTCATTCCAATCCATCTTACCCGTCGTCAAATTATGCTATGATTGAAAAACAACGTCCGATGCTTAAGAATTTTTTGACTCTCTTATTGACTCTCTCATTTATCCTCGCGATCGCAACTCCGGTTCAGGCGAGTGAGCTCAGCATCAGCCACATGGAAATCGATATCTGGCCGGAATACGACCAGCCCTCTGTGCTGGTGGTCTTCCACGTGTCGTTTTCATCAACTGCGAGTCTGCCCGCCCGCGTCAGTCTCCGCATCCCGGCATCCGCCGGCGATCCCTACTCTGTGGTTATGAAAGACCTGGATGGCATGTTTTACGATCTGGAATACTCGATCATTCCTGACGGCGACTGGAACCGCATCGAATTTGTAACCTCCAGCCAGGATTTACAGCTCGAATTCTACAAACCCTATTTCAATAAATCCAACGTCAGCAGAGGATTCTTCTTCTCCTGGATTAGCGATTATTCCATCCAGAACCTTTCGATCAGAATCCAGCAGCCGAGAACGGCGATGGACATGGTTATTCAGCCTGATCCCGGAGCGGGTGTTGTTAACCCGGATGATGGCCTGACATACTACAAAATGGATTACGGGAGTATTGAAAAGGGGGAATCGCTCACGGTGAGCCTTTTATATGTAAAAACAAACAACGACCTTAGCGCAAGTATCATCCCGGTGAACCCGGTCGACACCCTGCCCGGTCAGCGGACCATCTGGCAAAGTATTGAATCCGTGCTGCCATCGATATGGGGAAACCGCAATTTAATCACTACCGTCTCCCTTCTTTTGGGTGGATTATTGCTTTTTGCCCTGCTTCTGGTTGTGGTACGGGGACCAATTATCAGAAGTTCACCGCGCCCCAAAACCAGTCAGACACGGTCGCCTTCAAAAGAAGAAAAGGAAACCTATTGTTTTCAATGCGGGAAAAAAGCCCGACCGGGCGACGTTTTCTGCCGAACCTGTGGGTCCAAATTACTCGAGTAGTCTCAATTTCAGTTACATCCACCCTGGCCATTCAAACATGGACAATCCTCGAACTGGATCGTTGTGTGATCGATCTTGAATTCCCGGTTAAGCATTTCTTTGATGGTCGTCATGGTCAACGATGGATTATCCTGTTGAGAGAGACCCAACACGATATGCGCACTGAGCGCGACCGTCCCTGAACATATACTCCACACATGCAGATCATGAACGGATACCACACCCGGTATACTGCATAGGCTCTGGTTGATCTTCGCGATCGAGAGCCCTAGCGGAACACCTTCCACCAGAATGCGCATCGCTCCGCGCAAAACCCTGAAAGAACTGACCAGGATGATGCATCCAATCAAAATGCTCATCAAGGGGTCGATCCAGGTGATGCCGGTAAATTTAATCAGAATCGCAGCCAGTATGACACCTAATGAGGAAATGGCATCACCCAGCACGTGCAGGAAGGCACTGTTCAGGTTTAAGTCTTTTCGAACGGAGATGGAGTCTTCCGATCCATGTTGGTGCTCTCCATGGTGGTGTTCATGCTCCCCATGCTCATGCCCATGTTCGTGATCATGACCGCCCAGGATCAAAGCCACCACCAGGTTCACCGCCAGGCCAATGACCGCGATGATCAGCATCCCGGTACTCTGGATCTCGACCGGCTGCATCCAGCGTTTGACAGCTTCCACCCAGATACCAATGGCGATCACTAATAGGGTTAAACCATTGATCAGCGCAGCGAATACTTCCAAACGATGCCAACCGTAGCTGTGGGTGTCATCCGGAGGCAGGTTGGCCAATTTAAGCGCGATCAGGCTCAGAGCCAGGGCGAATAAATCCATGAAAACGTGCGCCGCATCCGAGAGCAGCGCCAGGGATCCCGACAGCAATCCTCCAATGATCTCAGCCACCAGAATCAAGGTGGTGAACGCCATTGAAAGAATGAATCGCCGTTGAATTCCCTTGCTTTGATGTGTTAACATACAATCCTCTGGCGGGAAATTATATCATTTATGCTAATGGGTAGAATTAGTCTTTACTAACCTTAATCTCGGCTACAGAATTGACGATCATACCGGGACGATAAGGGAAGCGCTCCACGTCTGCCATGCTGGACACTCCGCTCAAAACCAGGATGGTCTCCAACCCACTCATCACACCCGCGACAACATCCGTATCCATCCGGTCACCGATCATTACTGTATTCTCAGAATGTACTCCCAGGTAACGCATGGCACTGCGCATCATCAAGGGGTTGGGTTTCCCCACGAAAAAGGGAGCCTTCCCGGTTGCTTTCTCGATCAAGGCAGCCATGGCCCCGGTGACTGGCACAATCCCCGATTCGAGCGGACCGGTGGCATCGGGATTCGTGGCAATAAAAAGCGCGCCATCATTGATGAGACGGATTGCCCGCGTGACCATTTCGAAATTGTAATTGTTGACCTCACCAAGCACCACGTAATCGGGGCTGGTATCGGTTTGCACATATCCCACATCGTGGAGCGCCTGGGTAAGCCCGCTCTCGCCAATTACAAAAGCCGTCCCATTCGGGCGCTGGCTTTGCAGGAATTTGGCAGTGGCGATTGCTGAGGTAAAAATATTTTCTGCCGCAACATTCAACCCGGACGATTTCAACCGGTGCTCCAGGTCTCGCTGGGTATATAAAGGGTTATTGGTTAATATCAGGAACTTGCAATCATTTTGCTTTAATCGGTCGATGAATTCATCCGCTCCGGGAATGAGCGATCTTCCTTTGACGAGGACACCGTCCATATCGATCAGGAAATTCTTCTTCATTTTTTATCCTTTGGTCACAATGATTCCATTTTAACACGGAAGAGAAACTCAAATCGTGTATAATCACTCCAGAAGAATCCTGAGGAAGAGGAAGAAAGTGCCACGGCAGCGTTCGCTCGATGATCTCTCAAAAGAGGAAATCCGCCAGTTGCTGGTGGAGAAAAGCCGCAAAGATCGGGAAGCCCGCATTGACGCCTACAAACGCAGCGGACGAGTCATCCCCATTCCGGTGGACAGTTCTTTAACTGACAGTAATAATAAGAATATCGAACCGACCCTTGAACCCACTCCATCCAGGCGCAAACACGATCGAAAACGCGAGAAACTCGATCGATTTCTCATGTCGCTGGAAATTTTCGGCGTCATTGGTCTGGTCGTCGTCTTCATTTACGGAATCCGATTGTTGAACAACCTCAATCAGCAGGTGTCAGAGTCGCTTGTCCAACCCAGCATCACGCCGACGGCGCTGTTCTCAGCGGTGGTTCTCCCCGGCGGTCACACTCCCCCGGTGAACGGAAGCGAAGTGTCCTTCAATGAATCGGAGATCCCCGAACATCTGCGCCCATTGATGCAAAGTCTGGCAG
>CAYWCH010000065.1:7596-11132 GCA_964456715.1 uncultured Anaerolinea sp.
ACCCACATCGAGTCCGCAGCAAGCCATTCGCATCCAGATTCCCTCGATCAATGTGGATGCACCGGTGGTGCAGGGAGATGGTTGGGAGCAGCTCAAGAAGGGCGTCGGCCAGCATATCGGTACAGCCGATCCAGGCCAGATCGGCAATCTGGTGCTGACTGCCCATGACGATGTATTCGGCGAGATATTCCGTTATCTCGATCAGTTAAAAAAGGGCGATCAGATCGTGGTTTATACGACCATTCGAGCGTATACTTATGTGGTTACCGGCAGCCAGGTGGTGGAGCCAACACGTGTCGACATCATGAATCCCACAGACACCCCCACCCTGACGTTGATCTCTTGCTATCCGTACCGTGTGGATAATAAACGGATCATCGTCACTGCTGATTTGCAGGATTAATCAAAAATCCATATCTCCAAGGAGTATGTAATGGCAAACAAGAACAAAAAACGTTCCGTATCAACAACCTCGACAGCGAAAACCGAAAAGAACAGCAAAAACTCATCAACCAGCGGACGTGCTTTTTCAACCGAGTTCAATCCCGATTACACTTACGTTAAACAGGACCTCAAGAGTATCGCCATTCTGGCCAGTGCTTTTGTTGTAATACTGGTTGCGTTATCCTTTATTCTGAATTAAGTTATTCCCCGGTCTAACGTGGACTAACCGGATATATCCCCAATCAGTCATAAGGAGAGTGCTATGTCACACATGTTTGTGCCGGGTCCTGTCGATGTGGCTCCGGAAGTATTGGCGGCGCAAGCCAAACCGATGCTCCCCCACCGCAGCAAGGATTTTGAAGAGCTCTTCCGTCGCAATGAAGAAAGGGCGAAACAACTCTTCTACACCCAATACCGCATCTTCCAGGGCGCTTGTTCGGGATCTGGCATGCAGGAAGCCGGCATCCGCAACTTTGTGCAGCAGGACGTCTTGTCATGCGTCAACGGTGCTTTTGCGCAACGCTGGAATGATGTAGCCATCGCAAATGGCAAACAGGCAGATAAGCTCGAAGTCGATTTCGGCGAAGCCATCACTCCCGATATGCTGCGCGACGCGCTTAAAAAGAAACACTATGAAGCGGTCACCATTGTTCACAACGAAACCTCGACCGGTGTTCAGAATCCCCTCCCGGAATTATGCAAAGTCGTACAGGAAGTCAGCCCCGATACATTGATCCTGGTGGATGCTGTTTCCTCGCTCGCCGGCGTCAAGATCGAAATGGATGCCTGGGGCGTCGACTTTATGCTGACCAGCTCTCAAAAATGCCTGGCCCTACCGCCTGGTCTGGCTCTGGCAGCCGCCTCAGACCGTGCCATGAAGAAGGCTGAATCCGTTACCAACCGCGGTTGGTACTTTGACCTGCTGCTCATGGAAAAACATCGCCTTAAAGACACCACCCCCATGACCCCGGCCATGGCGCTGATCTTCGCCCTCGATGTCCAGCTTGATCGCATTCTCGCAGAAGGGTTTGAAGCTCGCTTCGCCCGCCATGCTGCCATGTCCAAGAAAGTACAGGACTGGTGCATCGCCAACGGCATGGAACCCCTTGCCAAGGAAGCTTATCGCTCACGCACCGTTGTCACGGTTAAAAACGAACTCAAATGGGACATCAGCGCTTTGAACAAGTTCCTCCAGACCCGCGACATGCGCATCGCCAATGGCTACGGCAAGATCAAAGATCTGACCTACCGTGTCGCCACCATGGGCGAGACTTCGATGGAAGATATCGACCAACTCCTCCTCGGCATGGCTGATTTCATGAAACAATAAGATTTTATGAAAAGAGCAAGAGCAGACAAATTGTCTGCTCTTTTTTGATTCCATTTTCAAATTGAAGATATCTATTCTAT
Organism: uncultured Anaerolinea sp.; assembly: GCA_964456715.1. Lineage (GTDB taxonomy): Bacteria > Chloroflexota > Anaerolineae > Anaerolineales > Anaerolineaceae > UBA6107. Next base: position 9,451 of record CAYWCH010000065.1, read on the forward strand.
GCCACCCTCTCCCCTGCACCCCTCCCCCATTCCCATGGAATAGGAGAGGGGGACAGGGTGAGGGAAATATATTTTACTTCAGCAACTCTTCCAATATCACCTTTGCCTTCGAAGCGTCAGCTTTGCCCTGCATCTTCTTCATGACCGAACCGACAAACCAGCCGATCAGACCCACCTTGCCGTCCTTATAGGCTGTCACTTCGTTGGGGCTCTCAGTCAGTACCTGCTCGCACACAGCGCGGATGGCGCCATCATCGCTCACTTTGGCCAGACCCTCATCGCTCACGATCTGCGCGGGTGCCTTGCCTGAGATCTGAACCTTCTCTAGCAGGCTCTTGCCGGTATTGATGTTGATCGTCCCGGCATCCACCAGCTTGATGATCTCTGCCAGGAACTTCGGCGTCAATTTCATCTCTTCAGGGTTCAAGCTCTGCTCATTGATCATGCGCAAAACATCGTTCATCAACCAATTCGAAACCTTCTTGGGGTCGCTTGCATACTCCATGACGGCTGTCTCGTAATAATCCGAGAGTTTGCGTTCCGAAGTCAGGATGTCTGCATCGTATTCCGGCAGGCCGTATTGCTCCACAAAACGGGCGCGTCGCACTAATGGCAATTCGGGGAAATCGACCAGGATGGCGTTGCGCCACTCGTCGGTGAGGCGGATGGGCATCAGGTCCGGTTCGCGGAAATAGCGGTAATCGGCCTCGGTCTCTTTGGAGCGCATCTTCTTGAGAGTGGACGTGTCTTCATCCCATTCCAGTGTCCAGGCTTCGATGCGATGCCCGGCTTCGACCTCGCGGATTTGCCGTTCGATCTCCTTGGCAATAGCGTCACGGACAGCGTCGATGGAATTGACGTTCTTGATCTCGGTCTTGGGGTTGAGGACCGTCTCCCCCTTCACGCGGATCGAAACGTTCGCGTCGCAGCGCAGGTGTGCTTTTTCCATGTCGGCTTCAGAGATGCCCAGCCAGCGCAGCAACTGGCGCAGCCGGATGAGATATTGCCCGGCTTCATCTGCCGTGCGCAAATCGGGTCCGGTGACCATTTCCACCAGTGGTACGCCGCAGCGGTTGAAATCGATGAAGCGGCGCTTGTCGGCGTTCTTGGTCTTACCGGCGTCCTCTTCGATGTGCAGTTTCCAGATCGAGACACGGCGGATATACGGGAATTTATCCGGAGAAGCCACAGCCGGGATTGGCAGATCGAGGTAGCCGCCCTTGCCCAACGACTGATCGAATTGCGAGGTCTGGTATCCCTTTGGCAGATCGGGGTAGAAGTAGTTCTTGCGGTCAAAAAAGGAAAGCGGGCGGATCTCGGAGTGCATGGCATTGGCCAGCAGGACGGCCTTTTCCACCACGCGTTTGTTCAATACGGGCAGCACACCTGGCAAACCGCAGCAAACCGGGCAGACGTTTGTGTTGGGAGGATCAAACCACGAATCCGCCTTACACGAACAAAATATCTTGGTGGTGGTATTGAGTTGAATGTGGGTTTCGAGCCCGATCACTGCTTCATATTCAGTCATTGTTCCTCTGTTGATCATTCGATTCTTAACTTACTGCTTTCCAAAATCGGCGGTGAAGTACCCTTCGTGCGCGCTGTTGGGATCACACCAATAACCGATCCCCACCTCTGAATATTTTGGGTCTAAAAGGATCTTCCGGTGGGCATCGCTGCCA
>CAYWCH010000066.1:0-11020 GCA_964456715.1 uncultured Anaerolinea sp.
TGTCCGGCACCGCGCGGCCCCATGTATTCCACACAGGGTTCGCCGTCTTCAGCCTTGGCTGCCATGGCATGGAAGATCGGAGCCAGGGCTTCCCAGGCTTCACGCTGCCCTCCCGGCATGATGGCCGGACCCCACAGCGCGCCTTCCTCGCCGCCGGAGACGCCGGTGCCGACAAAGTTAAAACCTTCTTTCTCGAGTTCCATGTTACGCCGTTCAGTGTCGAGGAAGAAGGAATTGCCGCCGTCGATAAGAATGTCGCCTTTTTCAAGATGCGGCTTGAGGAGGGCGATGGCGCTATCGACAGGTGCGCCGGCAGGTACCATCATCAGGATGCGGCGTGGTTTTTCAAGGACGGCCATCAAGCTAGCCGGTGAGTCGACACCGATGATGTTTTTACCTGCGGCAGGTCCGCTTAAAAAGGCTTCGGTCTTCTTTGCGTCCAGGTCGTACCCGGCCACTGCGAAGCCGTTGCGCTCCATGTTGAGGGCCAGGTTATGACCCATCACTCCCAATCCAACCACACCGATTTTATATTTCATTATTCGACTCCAAAATTAATTCCTGACCCGGTAGAGCGTTTCACCGGCTCTGGGTACATACAAAACACCTTCTTGTTCGCGGTTTTGCCATTGCTCCGGGCGGACCTGAGCGGGATCGAGATAGCCGATCCCCAGGTGGGCGCAATCTTCCGCGGAAATCTTGCTGGATAAAATAAGTTTGACGTTGGGTATTTCGTGGTCGCCGTTCATTACGCCGGAACCACGAAAGTGGGTGCTGTGTGCCAACACCCCGAGGGGGATGTTTTTGTACTTTTCCCAATTGGCCAGGAAATACGGCAAGATGTGATAACCGATCTGGGAGATGTATTTGCCGTGGGTGAAACTGACCGTGTCGAGGTGCGGGGCATAAACGGTCACCTCACCGCCAACGGCCACAGCCGGTTCGATCTTGTACATGGCCTTGGCTGCCGTCCATAACTCGTCGTACATCGCCGGCGCGCAGGAAAGCACACGCTCGTAGGGTTTTTCGCACCAGGTGATATGCTGCTGCGCTGACAGGTCGGCGCAGGCGCTCCAGGCTTCGACTGGGTCACCGATGAAGATGCCGCTGACCTCTTCGCTATGGACATTGAGAGCCACCAGGGTCACCGGGGTATCCAAACGTGAAGCTGCAGCGCGGATCATGCGGCGCACCGGGGTGTCTTTGATGCCAATGGTGCCGACAACACCGCTCAGGGCTCCGAGCCAGTGGGTGGTGTCGATCATTTCGGCGCCCGAAATGCCGGGGAAAAGGTATTTTTCTCCGCCGGAGAAACCGACCACTTCGTGCGGGAAAGTAGGTCCGATGATCAGGATCTGGTCGTAATCCATTGCTGCGTGGTTGATCTCGATCTTCACGCGGGAGGGCAGGGAATCATGCCAGCGTTCTCCGGCGATGGCACAGATCTCGTCTTCTTCCATCGTCCCCAGCGTGGTCAAAGCATCAGGGTCCTTCCAGGCGTGGTTGAGCAAATCGACGTGCCGGTAGGTCGTTTGGCGTTCCTCTGCTGAAATGCCCACCAGTTTGTTCATCTGTTCAGCGGTTAACTCCGGATGGGTACCGAGGGCGACCATGAAGGCCAGCTTGCGAGTATCGTCCAGGATCTCAACGAGGTTTTTGAAGAGAAATGGCAGTGGCAGCGAGCGGGTGTGATCGGGGATGAGTACCAACAGGTTCTGACCCGAGAAGCGCCCGGTCAATCCCTGCACCAACGCCTCACGGATGGAAGCCTGGTCGAGGAAGCCGGTCGGAGCGATCTTTTGAACAAGGACGGGTCGGTTCATTGTTTCCTTTACCTAAACACCGCTGAAAGCGGAGATTCCGCCGTCGATGGGGACAACAATGCCGGTAATAAATGCTGACGCCGGTGAAAGCAGCCAGATGACCGTGCCGGTCAGGTCGGCTGGAACGCCGAAGCGGTCCATTGGCGTGTGAGCAATGATTGAATGCCCGCGGGGAGTCAACTCGCCGCTGCCTTCCTGGGTGAGCAAAAAGCGATTCTGATCGGTCAGGAAGAAGCCGGGCGCGATGGCATTGACGCGGATGGCCGGGGAATATTCCTGTGCCATGTGCACGGCCAGCCACTGAGTGAAGTTGCTTACCCCGGCTTTGGCCGCGGAATAAGCAGGGATGCGGGTGAGGGGACGAAGCGCGTTCATCGAAGCGATGTTGAGGATGATCCCCTCTTTATGTTCGGCCATGATCCTGCCGAACACCTGGCTGGGCAGCACCGTGCCCATCAGGTTCAGGTCGAAAACCCAGCGCAACGCGTCGGCCGGAAGGTCGAAAAACGATTGCTGCGGGTTGGTGGTGGCTTGAGGTTTGTTGCCGCCCGCGCCGTTGATGAGGATATCGACGCCGCCGAATTTTGACAGGACGGCAGCGGCAGCGCTTTCGATGCTTTGTTTATCGAGCACATTGCAGGCCAGTCCGATGGCTTCGCCACCGCTTTGGCTGATTTCAGTTGCCAGGCTTTCAGCAGCCGCAGCGTTGAGGTCCAATACGGCGATTTTTGCGCCGCTGGCGGCCAGATCGCGGCACAAGCCGGCGCAGAGGATACCGGCACCGCCGGTGACCACCGCCACCTTGCCGGTTAGATCGAACAAGTTATGAGTATCGTTGCTCATTGGTTCACCTTTACCGAAAATGGACTCAAATGCTTGATGAAATGTTTGGTCAACAGCTCTTTGTAAACATCCGGGTGGGTGCGCAGGATCTCCATGAATTTTGGATAGAAACCAGCTCCGCTGTATTCATTGCGGTCGGTAAGTACCGAGCCAAAGGTCACATGGAGGATTTCGCGCGCGTCGAAGTGATCAAGCAGCGCGGAGAAATCTTTGACGGTTTCCGGATGCGGCGCGCGCTGTAATTCAGCGCTGACGTGATAGCTGGCTTTGTCGGTAGTGTAATGGTCCAAGGCGAAGCGGTAGATACCCAAGAAGAACTCCGGATCGATCACGGCTATCACGCGCAGAGCTTCAAGGTAGCTTGTGCCGGCAGTCTTTAAATGCACCAAGCCGCGTGTATGTTTCATGGCAATCGGGTAAATACTGAATTTGTCGGAGCCCGAATGCAGGCTGATCTTATACGGCCCCATCACCCTGGCGATGGCAGCGTGAATGCTGAACTCCTTTTCGAAAGCATCAAGCGCGCCGATGTAGTCGACACCCTTTTCAAAACGGCCAACGAAACGCGGCGCCAGACTGACCCATTTGACGCCGAGGCGCTTGAGTTCAGAGGTGATGTAGATGTGTTCAGCGGGGGTGGTGGGTTGTTCGGTCTCATCCACCGATACTTCCAGTTCAACCGGCCTGCCGGCGGCGGCGTTGATGAGGTGTTGATACATGGCGGCTACGTGAGCCACGGCTTTACCATACTTGACGGCAGCTTTGACCAACACTGAATCGTTGAGTTCGATCTTCATGCCTTCGATATCGAACACCTTGCCGGCCAATCCACTGGCAGCAGGGGTTACTTCTGAAGGCAGCAAAGCAGCCAGGTCGCGCAACTGGGTGGCGTCGGCAGTTTCGGCGCGGTTGTCCACATGCAGCCCTGGATCGATCGTAAAGAAGGTGAATCCGGCTTTGAGACACAGGTCGATATCTTCCGCAGTTTTTAAGTGGTCAGCGTCGGCGCCAAACCCTGAACGCCATCCCTCGCTGAGCACACCCCACAACGCGTCATCCATTACGTTCTCGGGGCTGCGTCCGGTGCGCGTCATTTCGCGGATGGATTGCTGGGCCAGGATCGGCGCGATGGCGGAACCCGTTTCGCGGACCGCGTTGATGTGACCGGGTGTGGCCAGACCGATGCGGTCGCCCATGCCGGCGGAGGTGGCGAGACCGAGCGGCCTGGGATTGCACCAGCCCAGATGTTGTCGAACAAAACCAGCATTGGTATGGTTGAACGGGCAGATCATCAGAGTTTTGCCGTTGAGGTCAGAGGATTCGCTGCATTCCAAACCGCGCAAATCATCGTTATTGCCGAGCACCGCCAGCTTGTGTTCGCCGGGGAATTGGGCAACGCCAAATTCAATGTCGCCGAAACTGACGATGGAGGAAGGGATCAGGTCCAACCTGGAGGAGAGAAGAGTTGAAGTTGAGGTCATGGTTTACTCACCGTTTCTGGAGTGTAGGGTGCCGTGGATTGACGGACCAGCAATTTACCCTGTAAAGTTCGCACGATCTGTCTGGAATCGGGCTGTTCTCCGTCTTGTGAATTCAACAGTTCCAATAGCAAGCGGGCAGCTTCAGCACCGATAAAGCGTTTGGGTTGGTCAAAGGTGGTGAGAGCGGGTTGGGTGAAGGCCGAAAAGACGATGTTATCGAAACCGGTCACCGAAATGTCGCGGGGAACGCGCACGCCGGCATCCTGCAAGCCTTTTAACACGCCGGTGGCGATCATGTCGTTGTAGCAGACGATGGCACTCGGGCGTTCAGGGAGCGTGAGCAGCACCTTTGCCCCTTCCAGACCATTCACCGGTGAGTTCCCGGATACATCGTGGCGAAACCCCGGCAGGATCTTCAGATGGTTGGCTTTCATCTCCTGCTCGTAACCCAGGGCGCGATCGATGTTGGTGCGGCCTGCGGTGGCGTTGCCCAGGTAGGCGATTCTGGTATGTCCGAGCTCGATCAAATGGCGGGTGAGCTGCCGGCTGCCATCGATATCATCATGGTAAATGGAGTAACGGTAGGCCTCGGCTGACTGGTTGTTGACCATGACGATCGGCACCCCGTATTTGGTAAGCTGGCTGGACTGTTCGGCGCTGAAAACGGCCGAGCAGAGGATCACTCCGTCCACGCGGCGTTCGCGCATGGCCTGGACAATGTATTTTTCCTTTTCACTGTCACGCTGAGAGGCAGCCATGAACAGGCTGTAGCCGTCTTGTTGCGCAACTTCTTCGATCCCTTGCAGGATCTCACCGAAAAAAGGATCGTCTATGTTGCTGACGATGACTCCCAGCGCCTGAGAACGGTTGGTTTTGAGGCTGCGCGCAGCAGCGCTGTGCGAATATCCCATTTCAACAGCAGTCTTGCGGATCTTGTCTGCGGTAGGCTGCGAAATCAAAGGACTGCCGTTCAAGGCTCTTGAGACCGTTGAATGGGAAATATTCAAAGTTTTGGCGATATCTTTGATCGTAGCAGGCATCGGATGGTCTTTCTTTGCACACGTTTGCATAAATAGTTTACCGGTTTCCGCTTGAAAAGTCAATCCATTTTTGCAAGAAATCTTGCAAATAATAAAAATTTGTTGTATTATGAATCAATGAAAGTTTTATTTCAAAAATAAAAAAATTGAAAGAGGGCAGGTCGCCCAATTCCACTCTGAAAGAGGTCCCATTCATGAATCCTGATATCAAAGCGATCTTTCTTGACGTTGGTAATACCTTGCGGATAGTGATCGAAGATCCTGAATTTCAAGCCGAAAACCGCAAGAATCTGATGAAACTGGTAGAAGCCAGCGAATCAGAAGCGGAATTCTACGAAAAACTCGAAGCAAAATGGAAATTTTACCGCTCGACTTCAAAGAAGACTCTCCAGGAAGCATCAGAAAAAGAATTGTGGACAAAATGGCTTCTGCCCGATTACCCCGCTGAAAAAATTGCTCCTCTATCCGGAAAGCTCACCCGTCTGTGGCGTGATTGCGACGGTCACCGCGTGCCCAGGCCGGACGCGAAGGATGTGATCATCGAACTGGACCGCCGGGGTTATATCCTGGGGATCATTGCTAATACCATCACCGAAACCGAGATCCCCGATTGGATGGAAGAGGATGGCGTGACAAAATACTTCAAATCAGTGGTTCTCTCCTCCAAGGTGCGCGATCGAAAACCCATGCCCGAGATTTACTGGGAAGCCGCGCGCCGCGTTAATGTAGCACCTGCCAATTGCGCCTATGTAGGCGATAACCCCGTCCGCGACGTGATGGGTACCCGTAAAGCCGGTTTTGCCTTGATGATCCTGATAGCTGAACCTGCTACGATCAAAAAGGAACCGCAAACCTGTGAGGAAAAAGCCGATTACACCATCACCTCTTTGAGCCAGTTGTTGGATATCTTCCCGCCCCGCCCGGATGCGAAGGCGTAACACGGAGAAGATCAGACATGAGAGAAAACATCACCGCGGTTTTTTTGGATATTGGTAATACCCTGCGCATCCTTCTGGAAGATGAACCGCATCAAACCAAGGCAAAGAAAGAGATCGTCAAATTACTGGGCACCGATACCGACCCGATCGCGTTTTGTGACGAGTTGAACGCGCGATACAAGGTTTATCGCAAATGGGCTTTTAAGAACATGGTTGAAGCTCCCGAAGCCGAACTCTGGACAAAATGGCTGGCACCCGAATTCCCTGCTGAAAGAGTGGCGCCGATGGCCCTTGAGCTGACCTACCAGTTCCGCCAATCGATGGGACGGCGCGTGGTTGCTGAAGGCGGTCGTGCGGTCATCGAAGAGCTCCACAAACGCGGATACGTTTTGGGGATCATCAGCAATGTCATCACCAGTCGGGAAATCCCTGATTGGCTGAAGGAAGATGGACTGGAGAAATACTTCAGTTCCGTCGCCATGTCATCCGTGCTTGGCATCCGCAAACCCGATCCACGTATCTACCACTACGCCACCGATACCGCTGGAGTCAAACCTGAGAACAGCGTTTACGTGGGCGACAACATCAACCGCGATGTGGTTGGAACGAAAGAAGCCGGTTTTGGTATGGTCATCATCGTTCAGGATAAACGTGAAGCGGTGGAACCGGTGAGCGTGGACGCGCAGCCCGACATGGTGATCCAGGAACTGCGTGAATTATTGGATATTTTCCCTCCTTTGAAAATAGAATCATCGAAGTAAGGAGCTGGAAATGCAGAATCAACCCCGGACTCGTGGTGGAAGTGAACTGGCTGACTTGGTCAGAACCTTGTACAAACAGGGTCAGACGGATTATTCCTTCGAACCGATCCTGCTGACTGATGCCAATGAAAGACCAATAGGCAGAATTCATAACGGAGACCGGGTGATCTTTTGCTGTCGTAGAGGTGAGCGGGAGATCCAGTTGACCGAAGCATTCACCGAGACCGGGTTTGAAAAGTTTTCCCGGCCGGACTTCAACGATCTGAAGTTTGTCATCCTTACTCTTTACCACGAAAAATTTAAAGACCTGCCGGTGGCGTTCGCGCCGTCGCGAATTCAAAACACACTGGGTGAGGCGGTAAGTAAAGCTGGTCTGCGCCAATTGCGTACCTCTGAATCTGAAAAATTCGCCCACGTGACCTTTTTCTTCAACGGCGGCAACAATGTCCCGTTCGATGGTGAAGACGATGTGCGCATCCCTTCACCCAAGGGAATTCCCTTCGAGCAGGTACCCGGTTTGAGTCTCGAAAAGGTGACTGACGAGGTGATCGATGGGATCGGCAAGGGTTATGACCTGATCGTCACCAACTTTGCCAATGGCGATGTGATTGGGCATACCGCGAATAACGACGCCAAGGTCAAATGCGCCGAAATCGTCGATCAGAACCTGGGCAGGGTGGTGGAAACGGCTAAAGCAGCCGGTTACGTCATGCTCATCACAGCCGATCACGGCAACCTGGAAGAAATGGTCACTCCTGAGGGTACCCCTCATGTGTCTCATACTTCAAACCTAGTGCAATGTATTCTCATAGACCCTGAAGACAAAAAACCCATCGCAATGGTGGATGGTAAATTGGCCGATGTGGCACCGACGGTTTTATCCGCCCTCGGTGTTCCCCAGCCAACCGAGATGACAGGAATTAACATCGCAGCGCAACATAACTGGCAAGGCAGCCGCAAAGTACTTCTTGTCATTCTGGATGGCTGGGGGATCGGCAAAGAGGATGGGTCAAATCCCATCTTCCTGGCAAAAACTCCGGTCTGGGATAAGCTGTTGGCAACTTCATCCAAATGCCGGCTCCAGGCTTCCGGTGAAGCGGTTGGTCTGGTTGCCGGAAAGGCCGGAAATTCAGAGGCCGGTCACATGAACATGGGCGCGGGCCGGGTTGTGTTACAGGATGACGTGCGCCTGGACCAGGCTATGAAGGATGGTTCATTCTTTACAAATGATGTTTTTTGCGAGACGATCGAAGAGGTAAAGCAGAAGGGTTCCGCGCTCCACCTCATCGCGCTGCTCACTGAAAAAAGCTCGCACGGTTCTATCGATTATCCGTTGGCCATATTACAAATGGCCAGGAAAGCCGGTCTTGATGACGTTTATGTGCACGTCATCTTTGACGGACGCAGCACTGAACCTGGCAGCGCACCCGCTTTGCTTGAAAAGCTGGAAGATCAAATGGAAGGGATCGGGTTGGGTCAGATCGTCACCGGAGTGGGTCGAGGCATCGCTTTGGATCGTGACGGCAATTACGGCAAAACCAAACGAACCTTTGATGCGCTCGTTTCAGGTGAAGGTCAAACCATAGCGATCCGGACCAGTTGATTTATTCGATTGATCAAATATCCCACCGGTGGTTACCCAACCGGTGGATAAACAAGAGGACCTTATGATCAAAGGAATTTTCTTTGACGCAGCCGGTGTGCTCTACCGCAGATCGTCACCCACAGCTGACTTTGCCCTGGCGTTGTTGAAACAGAATGAATACTCCACCCAGGTGGCGCAGGAACAAAGCGACCATCTGGAGCGCATGCGCGTGGATGCCAGCAAGGGACAGACCAGCCACGAAAATTACTGGCACCAGTTCCTGCAGTTCCACGGCGTGTCCGATGCTGACCAGCGCAGTGAAATGATCAGGAAGATCCTCGAGTTTTCAAACAGCGTGCTGCCAGTGGATGGCTGCCGTGAAGCTTTGCTGGAGTTGAAGCGCCGCGGGTTCATCCTGGGGATCATCAGCGATACCATCTATCCTTTGGAATGGAAAATGAAACGGTTGAGCATGGCGGGTGTGGCCGATCTCATCGAGATTGTGGCCTGCTCCACCGATCTGGGGATGCATAAACCTCATCCCGCATTCTACCGGTATGCTGTGAACCAGGCGGAATTGGCGCCGTATCAAACGGCGTTCGTAGGACACGATATTCGCGAGTTGCGTGGAGCCCGGCGAGCCGGTATGATGACAGTGGCCATTTTTGCTGATGAAGGCGCTAAAGCCGATCATTACTGCGATTCGATGGCTGATCTGATCATGATCCCGGAATTTGAAGAAGCTGCGCTTGTGCAGGAGAAGCATTCCGCATGAAACTGTATACTTATTCGAAGGGAAGCGAGGATGGTGAAATGATAAACCATAATTTCCTGAAGAATTTGGTCGAACCGGCTGACACAAAAATATTTATGCTCATCATGGACGGTTTGGGCGGACTGCCAAAGGAACCCGGCGGAAAGACTGAACTCGAAACCGCTGTCACACCCAATCTGGATGCCCTGGCCGGGCAATCTGCGCTTGGACTCAGTTCACCGGCCGGTGCCGGTATAACCGTTGGCAGCGGACCCGGCCACCTGGCGCTCTTTGGGTTCGATCCTTTCGAATATGAGATCGGCCGCGGTGCCCTGGAAGCGCTCGGTGTGGATTTTGACCTCGAACCCAATGATGTGGCTGCCCGCGGTAATTTTTGCACAGTGGATGTGAACGGCATCCTTACCGACCGCCGCGCCGGACGATTACCAACCGAGGAATCATCAAAGCTGTGCGAGTTGCTCTCCGGCATCCAGGTTGAAGGCGCTACTTTCTTCGTCATGCCGGTCAAGGAGCATCGTTTTGCTTTCGTGATCCGTGGAACCGACCTGGGTGATTACCTCAGCGATACCGATCCTCAAAAGGTGGGAGTTGCGCCAGACAAGGTGGAAGCGCTGGATGACAAGTCGCGCAAAACCGCCCGCATGGTCAATGAATTCATCGAGAAGGCGCACAAATTATTGGCTGACAAATCTCCTTCGAACATGATCATGTTGCGCGGGTTTGCCAGTTTGCCCCGTGTGCCCCAGTTTGCCGATATCTACGGGTTAAAGGCTGCTTCGATCGCGGTCAATGGCATGTACCGGGGCGTTTCACGGCTGGTGGGGATGGAAGTGTTGCCCCTGGATGGTATCATGATCGCTGATGAGTTCGCCGCGCTCGAGAAAAATTGGAAGGATTACGATTTCTTCTACCTCCACATCAAGAAAACCGATACCTACGGTGAAAGTGGTGATTTCGACGCCAAGGTTAAGATCATCGAAGAGGTTGATTCATTCATCCCCCGCGTGATGGCCTTGAATCCGGACGTAGTGATCGTTGGTGGTGACCATTCCTCTCCGGCGGTTCTCAAGTCGCATTCCTGGCATCCGGTACCGACGCTGCTTTATTCAAAATTCGTGCGCGCAGATGGCGTCTGTGAGTACGGTGAACGAGCCTGCGGAAGGGGCAGTTTGGGTCTTTTTTCAGCGCAAGAGATCATGCCGCTGGTCCTGGCAAATGCCGGACGCCTGGCAAAGTACAACGCATGAGAATCCAAAAAACGCGATATCTGTTTGAAAAGAGAACTGGTGATGACTGATACTGATTCTACTTTAGGCAACGCCGAATTTTCGAAACTTCTATTTGACAAACTGGTCAGGTTATGCCCGGCCCTTGAGCTTCTCGAGCCGTATGAATTCGATTACTGCATGGAAAACTGGAACCCGATCCGGGGTTGGGGGTCCTTGCTGCTCGAAGACAAGGTTGAGATCGAAAAGCGCATCAACGATATCGCATTTTTCAAAAGCATTCAAATCAACCCCAAGGTCAACGGTAACATTATATTGGATGAAAAGGTAGCACATCTGACGCGAATGCTCTTCGCCGGTTTGGTGAGCGGAGCCTATGACCCGGATTGGGTGGATAAGCATTTCTACTTTGACCCGCGCGGTTTCTTCTTTCTGGTTCGAACGACCTACTTCACTCAAAAAGTCATTGATCGTTTCGGCGGCAAATCATACGCTTCCTTCGAGAAAAAGCAGCGTGAATTTGCTGCGGTAAATGGCGTGGGATACCG
>CAYWCH010000067.1:0-10965 GCA_964456715.1 uncultured Anaerolinea sp.
ACGTCAACCTGGAGATCCACAAAGGTGAATTATTCGGTTTGCTTGGCCCCAACGGCGCCGGCAAAACGACCCTGATCAAGATCCTGACCACTCTGCTGGCTCCCACCAGCGGCAAGGCGAACGTGGCCGGTTATGACGTCTATAAACAATCGGATCAGATCCGCCACCACATCAACATGGTGTCTGGCGGCGAGACCTCCGGTTACGGCCTGCTGACCGTGCGCGAGAACTTGTGGATGTTCTCACAGTTCTACGGCATCGACTCAAAGGTCGCCAACGCGCGCATCAATCGCCTGCTCGAGATCGTGGATATGACCGACCGGGCAAGCACCAAGTGCTCGGATCTCTCCACCGGCCTGCGTCAGAAGATGAACATCATCCGCGGCTTCATGACCGACCCCGAGATCCTGTTCCTGGACGAGCCGACCCTCGGCCTGGACGTGGGTGCCTCGCGCGACGTGCGCAAGTTCATCCACACCTGGATCGAGGAGGACCGCTCCCGTACCGTGCTGCTGACCACTCATTACATGGTGGAAGCCGACGAGCTTTGCAACCGGGTGGCGATCATCAACAAGGGCAAGGTATTGGCCTGCGACACGCCGGCCGCGCCCTGCGCAAGGATGCACTGTTCACCATCGAGGTGACCAGCGCAGCCCCCTTCACCGTGGACGCGCTGCTCAGCCTCCCCGGCGTGAACCGGGTGGACCTCTTTGCCGAGGACGGCTTCAGCAAACTGGAGTTCGTGCTCAAAGATGAGTCCGTACTCAGCGCGGTGATCGACGCCTTCGGCCCGATGAAACTGAGAATTCAGAACCTGCAAAAGCGCGAAGCGACCCTGGAAGACGTGTTCGTCGCGCTGGTGGGTACGCGTATGGAAGAAGTGGAACATGCTGAATCTCCCGAAGATTAAAAAACGCTCCAGCGGAGCACAGCTATTTATGCAGACCATCATCGGGCGGGCCTCACCGCGTCTGATCGGCCTGTACCGCGAGAAATCGTGGCTGGTCTTTGATGTATTATTCCCCATGCTGAGTGTCATCGGCTATGTGTTAATCTACCAGGCCATTGGCGCCCCGGGCGATTACATCGGTTTCGTGGTGGTCGGCGGCGCCATGACGGCATTCTGGATGAACATCCTGTGGAACATGTCGAGCCAGCTTTACTGGGAAAAGGAAACTGGTAATTTGCCGCTATTCATCGGCTCTCCAGCGCCCATGATGGGAATTCTGCTTGGCATGGCGCTGGGCGGCATGGTCGCCACGCTCATCCGTGCTGCCGCGGTGGTGATCCTCGGATCGCTGCTCTTCAATGTTACCTACACCATCCAGAACGGTTTGCTTCTGGCGGTGGTTTTCCTGCTGTCGATGGTCGCGCTTTATGGCCTGGGGATGATGACGGCTTCGGCCTTTCTGCTGTTCGGACGCGAAGCCTGGCACATCGCCAACCTGGCACAAGAACCGGTCTTTTTGATCAGCGGGTTCTACTTCCCGTTGAAGTTTCTGCCCTTCTGGGTCTCGGCAGCAGCCTCGATCATCCCACTCACGCTGGGACTGGACGCCATGCGCCAACTGGTATTTACCAGCGGCGCGACGCTCGGTTTCCTCGACGTGCGGCTCGAAGCCATCATCCTGACCGTGCTCAGTGTGGCCTTTATCGTGGGGGCCAAACTGCTGCTGGGTTACACCGAACGGCTGGCGATCCGCGAAGGTCGCATCACGGAGAACAGACGATGAACGAAATACTTCATTCCACTCCTTCGAGCAAGGATTTCCTGTCCGTCTTTCAGCGCTCGTTCAAAACCGCCACCTGGCTGGGCTGGAAGATCGAATCCAATTGGACGGATCCGTTCCTGTTCGCGGTGTACTCAATCGTCAAACCCCTGGCGGGGGCGGCCATCATCGTGGTGATGTACTCCGTCATCGCGGAGGGGAACTACAACACGCCTTACTTCGCGTACCTGTACTTCGGCAACGCCTTTTACCAGTATGTGAGTTCAGTGATGACCGGGGTTTCTTGGGCCATCGTGGATGACCGTGAGCACTATAAGACGTTGAAGTATATGTACGTCGCGCCCATCCAGATACCGGCTTACCTGCTGGGACGTGGTATGGCGCGCATCCTTATCGGCACCGTTTCGGTGTTGATCACAATCCTGGGTGGAATCTTCTTCCTGCACGTGCCTTTCCAGGTTGCCAATGTGGACTGGCTGCTGTTCATCGTCACGCTCGTACTGGGGATTGTCGTGCTGGTCATGATGGGCTTGATCCTGGCCGGGGTGACCTTGATGCTGGCACGCCACTCCGATTACGTGGGTGACGCGGTGTCTTCGGCGATGTTCCTCTTCACCGGCGCCATCTTCCCGCTCACCAGCCTGCCGGCTGTGCTGCGCCCGATCGGATACGCGCTGCCCATCACCTACTGGCTGGAGTTGATCCGCCGTTCGTTGATCGGCACCGTAGTCGATGCTTTCCCGACCTTCGCGGCTTTCTCGAACCTGCAGTTGCTGGGGATTTTGGTGGGATTTGCCGTGCTGCTGGGGGTGATCAGCAACAGTATCTTCAGGGCTTGTGAAAACCGTGCCCGGGAACAGGGTCTGATCGACCGGGTGACGAATTATTAAAATGGTAGGGGCAATTCATGAATTGCCCCTACAACAAATCCCTACGAAATTGAATTCTCTTTCCCCAGCCTGGACCAATCTTCCACGCGTTCTTCCAGGTCCAACTGCACGCGGGCATACTCCTCACCCAGGCGCTGCACCTTGCCCGGGTCCGCGGGGGGATTCTCAAGCTCAACTTCAAGCGCTTTCAGATGCTGCTCGAGCAGGGCGATCTCTCCCTCGAGTTTAACCATCTGCGCACGGATGCGGCGCTGCTGGTCCTTGCTGATGACCGGCTTCACTCTCTTTTGAACAGCCAGGCGGCTGAACTGCGTTTTTTGCTCCGCGTCTGCCGTGGACATCTGTTTGGTGGCACGGTATTCGCTGTAGGTACCTTCAAAGACGTGCAGCTTCGAATCGCCGGGAATGACCTCCCAGATCTGGGTGGCCAGGGCGTCGATGAGATAGCGATCGTGCGAAACCAGCAGGATCGTCCCGCCAAAATCGGCCAGCACGTTCTGCAAAATTTCCTGCGAGGGCAGGTCAAGATGGTTGGTCGGCTCGTCGAGCAGCAGCAGGTTGGCGTTCTGCAGCGCCAGGCAGGCCATCGCCAGGCGTCCGCGCTCGCCACCGGAAAGCAACTTGACTTCCTTGAACACGTCATCACCGGTGAACAGGAACTTGGCCAGGTAATCGCGTACCTCGGCGGGTAGCATCTTGGGGATCACGCCCTGGATCTCTTCGATGAGCGTCCAGTTGGCATGCAGTCCCTCGTGTGCTTGCGCGAAGTAGCCGATCTGCAGGCTGGATCCCATCACCACTTCACCCGCGAGCGGTTGTAGTTTCTCTAGAATGGTTTTAAGGAAAGTGGTCTTGCCCGCCCCGTTGGGACCGATGATGGCGGCACACTCGCCGCGTACCAGGGTAAGATCGGGCACCGTAAAGAGCGGTTTACCTTCGTCGGCATATCCCACGCTGAGCGAACGGGTGCGGATCACCAGGTCACCGGAGCGTGTTGCCTGTGCCAGGTGCAGGTGCAGCGAGCGCTTCTGCATGGGTGGGGTCAGGCGGGCCTCTTCGAGCAGCCGCTCCAGACGTTTGCGGCGCCCCTGGGCTTGCCGGGTGTTCTGCCCGGCGATATTACGCCGGATATATTCTTCTTCTTTTTCAATGAACTCGGTCTGCGCCTCGTATTCTTCGATACGGCGCTGATAGCGTTCCTCGCGTTGTTTCAGGTAAGCGCTGTAATTGCCGCGGAATTCCTCCAGGGCAGGGCTCATCTCCCAGATGACGGTGGCCACCTGGTCGAGAAAATAGCGGTCGTGCGAAACAATCAGCACCGCGCCTGGCCAGGTCTTGAGGTAATCCTCCAGCCATTCCACCGCGGCGATGTCGAGGTGGTTGGTGGGCTCGTCCATCAGCAGCAGGTCCGGCTCAGAAAGGAGCAGCTTGGCCAGCAGGGCACGGGTGCGCTGCCCACCCGAAAGCTGCGGGATGGGGCGCTTTTCGTCTGCCTTGCCGAAACCCAGTCCGCCCAGTGTCATGCGGATGCGCGTCTCGAAGGTGTAACCGCCGAGCGCTTCGAATTCAGCCTGCAGGCGTCCGTAGGTGGCCAACAGTTCTTCATCGTGGCTTTGCGCCATCTGCGCTTCCAACCGGTGTAACTCTGCCTGACGGTTGATCAGGGGCTGGAATACCGAAAGGCATTCCTGCCACAGCGTCAGTTCCGAGTTGAGCTGCGCTTCCTGCGGCAGGTAACCCAGGCGGGTACCGTGGGCGCGGTGAATGACACCTTCAGAGGCGTCCTCCTCACCAATGAGGACGCGCAGCAGGGTGGTCTTGCCGATACCGTTGGGTCCGACCAGCCCGATACGGGCGCGGTGGGGAACCGAAAACGTGATGTCGCTGAAAAGGTCCAGCGCACCATACGATTTGGCAAGGGATTGAGCGGTCAATACGGGCATAAAAACACCTCCCATACGGGAGCATTAGAAGTATACCATAAGGGTTTTGGGAAGAAAAAAACCCCGCTTGCGCGGGGTTGAATTGTGCTACTGAGGAACCTGCCAGAGGATCAACTGGTTGTCCCCGCCACTGGAAACGAGTGAAAGTCCGTCAGGTGAAAAAGCTACTTCCCTGGCTGTTCCGCTGTGCCCGCTGAGGGTGGCAAGCAGATCACCCGTCGTGACATCGTAGACCAGTACATCACTGCCCACTGTCGCGGCCAGCATCGACGCGTCCGGCGAGAAGGCGATGCTGCTGCAAACATCCGGCAGCACGATGATGCGCAGTTCTGAGTTGTCACCTGCATTCCACAACGTTACCGCGAAAGCATAATTACCGTTCACGGTTTTGGCGGCGGCTCCAGCCAGGATCGTTCCATCTGACGACATGGTATAGCTGTTGAAGGAATCCTCACCCAAGACGGCGGCACCCATTTCACCAGTCGAGATGTTCTGCAACTGCAGGGTGGCACGGGCATGCCAGAGGATTGTCGAATTGCTCCCATAGTATCCGGCGTTGTAAATTGGCGCGGCGGTTTCGAACCCGGTCAGGGTATTGACCAGCGAGCCATCCGGCAGCGAATAGATCTCCACCTGCCAGGAATCGTTGCTGGAAAGCGAAAACGATTTTCCATCCGGTGAAAAAGTTGCTCCGTTGAGCGTGTATTGCGGGGTGATCGAAACGATATCGCGGTTACCGTCGCCCAGGTCATAAATATCCAGGGTGTCCGTCTCGGCATTAATGACCGCCACCAGGCGGCCATCGGAGTTGATGTCGCTGACGTAGCCGTTGGTGGGTGAGAACACCGTCTTTGTGGTCAACGTCTTTCCATCCAGCAAGACAGCACTATACACACTGTTCCCTGCAGAGTCGGGATTCTCTGTGATCAAGCCGAGTACGCTGCCATCTGAAGACCAGCGCATCTTTTGGACGTTGCTAACAGGGATCTTGACGGCAGCGATCAAACCGGCGGCATTGGCCGTAGTGATCTTTTGCGGCACAATCACCGGAGCAGCCGTAGCCGGGATCGCCGTGGCTGCGACCGGGGAAGTGGTGGTGGGGAGGATGGTTTCCACATAGCCCGGCGGAGGGGTTATCGAGGGCAGGGCGCAACCTGCCAGGAAGAGAATTGCCACAAGGGCAAGTAGGATCGGTTTCACGCGTGAGTTGAAATTCATTCGAATCCTTTCGTCAATGTTCCTAAGGCGATTATACCGCCCTGTATTAGTTTAGCAATTCATCCAGTTTATCCTCCCCCCACTGGATGACCTTCTCTTTGGCGCTGTCAAACATGCTCTCCAGGGCTTGCATCATGGCTGCCTTGGCATCGTTCATGCCGCGGTTAATCATCGACTGGATGCCATACTTCCAAATTTCGAGCTGGTTGTTTACCTCTTCCCTGGCAGCCAAACTGAAATCGCTGGTGTAACCCACGAACACCACCGGACGCTCGTTCAGCATCACGATGGCATTGCCGGAGCCATCCACGGAAATGGCCGTTCCATTCGCGGAAGTAAAAGCCGGTGCATCCACGGCGTAAGCCGTCAGAGCGCCGGTTTCCAGACCGGAGAGCGTCACGGGGATGGGATTATCTCCATCCGTGGCTCGCCAGGCAATGATGATCCACTTGCTGCCTTTCTGGAAGCGGTACTCATAGACCGAACCTGTCTGCCCCTGGAATTGTCCGACGTATTCGGCGCCGTCGAGCACCGAATTCAGGTTGGCCAGGGCTGCTGTGACTGATGAAGTGGTTGACGCGTCTCCACGCCAGAAGATGGAGGTCACTTTCCCGCCGCTGTAAGCAATGACCGAGGCGCGGGTGAGGTGATCAGCCGCTACCTGGTCTGCAGAAATCGAACGCCCCGCGCTCAATGCAGCCAGCTCCTCGCCAGACCAACCCATACCCTCGATGCGTACCGTCTTGCCGCCGAGTTGGCGGGCCAGGTCGGTGACGCTGGTCAATTCACCGGCGAGGGTGGTCGCACCGGCCGGCAGCGAAGACGCGCAGGCTGAATTCACCGAGGAAATGGCGGCTTCAGGAGCAACCGCTCCCCTTTCCGGGCGATATTGGACACTGTCGATCGAGCTCCAGGCCTTGGTAGCATTCATTTCAAGCAAAAAGGTCAGCGGATTGACCGCGCAGGAGGGCGAGAAGGCACTGACCAGGCTGCCCATCCAAACCTCGTCGTTGGGGTCGCTGTTCGAGATGATCTTGGCGGCTACTTTAACCAATTGGCCATAAACTTGAATATTGGGGGTGGATATGGAATCAGGTGAAGAAGGCAGCAGAAACGGACTCATACCGGTGTTGGAATTGACCCGCGAACCTATCTCCCACACATCCACACGGTCGCCAAACTGATTGACCGCCGCCTGAACAAAATTTGCCCAGGCCACCAACAGATTGGAAGAATCGTCCGTGCTGGTCGTGGCAGCCAAATAAGAAGGAGCGCCATCGAGAACGGCGATGATTTTAAATCCATTTTCCTTCTCACTTGCGAAGATGGCATCCAGTGGACGCCAGGAATTCCAATCGTAGGTACCAGCAGTTGTTTCCACTCGTGACCAATCGATGTTCTCACGGACGTATTCGACCCCGCTGTTTTGCTGCGCGGTGGAGTTTGAATCGAAAGTTCCAGTGTTGTAACCGGCTCCGGGTCCGGACGTGAGGTTCAACGCTTCAATGCGTTCTGAAGCAACTGTTCCGCCGGAAGAGACCATTAATGCAATAAAGCCTGCAATCAACCCAACTGGCAGAATGCGTAGAAATAAAAGTTGAAAAAATCTCATGATCCCATCTCCTGAGAGATGGGTTGCAAGAATAGCACCAAAGGATTGGGGGGTTATTCGATATTTGAGGTGATGGAAACCTGTTCGGCTCTTTTGTCCCTTGTCACCTGGATGAGTGCCCAGATGGAGAAACCAAGTGAAAGGAATAAAACAACTACAGCGAAAGCGAGAGCGGCGTGTAACCCGTCCATTTGCGCGGCTATTGGAGCCTGCACACTGCCCTCCGCGACGATACCCCCGGATTGCTGCAGCACGGTGGTGTTATAGACGGCACCCAGGATGGCAATACCGATCATCTGCCCGATCACGCGAGTGAGGGCAAGCAGCCCCGAGGCCACGCCCAGCCGTTCTTTGGGCGCAGAACCCATCACCGCACTGTTGTTTGGTGATTGGAAGATACCCATTCCGATACCAATTGGCAGATAGCGCAGGATATACTCCCAGGCGCTGGTGGTCGCGGAGATGCCGCTCACCAAAATATACCCGAAAGCTGTGATGGATAATCCAATGGTCGTGATCAGGCGCGAACCCATTCGATCTGAGAGGGCTCCGGAAATAGGCGCTATGATCGCGATCGCCATGGGTGCAACGATGAGCAGCAGCCCGGTCTTTTGCGGATCATAGCCCAACACATTTTGCAGGAAAAACGGCATCAATAGTGTCGTGCCCGCGCCGGCGATGAACGTCAGGCTGCCGGTCACCAGGTTGATGGTGAACATTCGGTTTGCGAACATCTTTAGATCGATCATCGGTTGTTGCGCCCGCGTTTCAATGCGGATAAACCAGGCCAGCATGGCCGCTCCTGCCGCGAAAAGGACGTACGCGATTGGATTCGAAAATCCTTGCAACTGGATGATCGACAGACTTAATAACAGCAATGCCATGCACGCAAAAAGCGTTCCAGCACCGGCAAAATCAAAGCGTTGTTTGTGCTGCGGTCGATAATAAGGGACGAATACCGCCACCATGATCACGCCGATCATACCCACCGGCAGGTTCACGTAGAACAACCAGTGCCACGAAAGAGATTTCAACAGCAATCCACCGATGGTCGGGCCGGCGATAATGCCGATCGAAACCATCAGTCCCATGATCCCTATGGCCTTACCGCGTTCATTGGAGGGAAACGCCTCAGTAACGATGGCCATACCAAGTGCCATCACCATCGCTGCTCCAATGGCCTGCACCACGCGGAAGCCGATCAACCAGTAAACGTTTGGTGAAAGACCGCACAATCCGGAGCCAACGGTGAAAATGGCCAACCCCGCCAGGTAAATGCGCTTCTTGCCGATCATATCCGCCAAACGTCCCATCGAAAGCATAAGTGTGGCAATGGTGAGCATGTACGCCAGCACCACCCATTCCACAACCGCCAGGGGTTTGTCCATTTCAATGACCAGCGTGTTCAGGGCAATGTTGACTATGCTTGCATCCAGCGTGCTGAGGAATACTCCGCAAGCCACCGAAAGCATGATCAGCCATTTCTTTGAGTAATCGACGGTGATCTCTTCCATAATCTCCCAGCAAAAATGTCAGGCGCTGATTATATCACCTGACATTCCTTCTTCATACATAGAATAACTTATTCCGGTGTACCTACTACATGGTCAATAGCGGTCATCACTTCAGGGGTGATCCTGTCCATGATATCCAACACTTTCAAATTGTCGCGCAATTGCTCGATACGGCTGGCACCGGTGATGACCGTACTTACATTTTGATTCTTCAGGCACCATCCCAGCGAAAGGTGAGACAACGAGACGCCAATCCCGTCGGCAATCGGTAGGAGTCCTCGTACCTTATCCAGGGCTTCCTGATCAACAAAGTGATCGCGCAGCCATTCCATTCCGGCAACTGTGCCGCGCGAACCGGCGGGAATGCCGTTGTTATATTTTCCGGTCAACAGCCCCGAAGCAAGCGGACTAAAGGTGGTTGAACCGTATCCGTAATCCCGGAAGAGACGGGCATACTCAATCTCGAAGCGACGGCGGTTAAGGATGTTGTATTGCGGCTGCTCCATCACCGGTTTGTGCAAATGGTGCCGTTCGGCGATCTCGATGGCCGAAACGATTTCGGATGCCGACCACTCTGAAGTACCCCAGTAGATCGCCTTGCCCCATTCGATGATGTTGTGCATCGCCCACACGGTCTCTTCGATGGGTGTGGTGGGGTCAGGGCGGTGACAGAAGATCAGATCAAGATAATCGGTGCCAAAACGTTCCAGCGAACCGTTCACACCCTCAATCAAACGCTTGCGATTCAGCGTGTTCTTTTCATTGACACCATCATCCAACCCCCAGAAAAACTTGCTCGAGATCAGGTAACTGGAACGACGCCATTTGAGTTTCTTCAGCGCCTCTCCCATCACCTGTTCAGACATACCATGCGCATAAACCTCGGCATTGTCGAAGAAATTCACGCCTGAATTGTACGCCTCCGACATCATCTCAACAGCGGAATCCACATTCACCTGGTTCTGGAAGGTCACCCACGAGCCCAGCGACAGGGCGCTCACTTGGATGCCGGATTTTCCCAAATAACGATATTCCATGTTTGCATCTCCATATAGTTTTACTTGTTGAATTTCATCATATCATAAGTTCGATTAATTGGACAAGATAAGTCCTTAAATAATCCTTCCGGTTGACTTATTTGAAGATATTCTCAATCGCAGAGAATCCTCTATAATTGCACATGGATTTCAACTCAGTTCAAGCGGAGGCCGCATGGCAGAGATCATTCGTTACAAGGTCCACCAGAACCTCATCTCCATCGGAGATGACTTCTGGATCGAAAATGAAGCCGGGCAAAAGGTTTACAAGGTCGATGGCAAAGCCCTGCGCATTCGCAAGACATTAGTCCTCGAAGATGCCCAGGGCAAGCCTCTGTGCAGAATCCAGGAACGCATGCTGCGCATCAAAGACACCATGGAAATAGAGGATATGCACGGTAAACGCATCGCGCTGGTGCAAAAAGCACTGATCGCTCCGTTCCGAGATCGCTGGATTGCGAAAATTCGCGAAGGCGAAGACCTGGTCGTCCAGGGTGACATCCTCGATCATGAATATGTCATCAAGTCAGACCATAAGCGTGTGGCTGAGATCTCCAAAAAATGGTTCAGGCTCACCGATGTTTACGGTGTGGAGATCAACCCCGATCAGGAAGATTTCATCATTCTCGCGGTCGCCATCGCGATCGATATGATGGTCCACGACTCAAAAACGGACTAATAAGCATTCAGATGGTAGAACGGTGATCCGCACGGGTCACCGTTTTTTATTGGGGAATCGGGTTTGACTCAAGTGTTTTTCTGCACAATTTATCAAAATTATCTTCTCCAAATCTTCACAACCTCAGGATAAATTTGAATCATATCAGATCATTATCCTGGTGAGAAAGCGAAGCAAAAGTTGAGAAGAAATTTCCAATGAAAACAAATAAACAAAAAACGAATTTGATTCTGGACATTTTCCTGTTCGCCGGGTTCATCCTGTGCTTTTTTCTGGATTTGACCGGTATGATCCTTCACCAATACCTCGGATTAGTCCTGGTTGGGTTTACTCTGATCCATC
>CAYWCH010000068.1:0-10955 GCA_964456715.1 uncultured Anaerolinea sp.
ACGGTGGCGACAGCGAACTCATCGACTAGTTCAGGGGTGAAGATTTTACTGTAGGCAGCCAAGAATTCTTCTTTGTTATTGACGTGAAAACTTTCGTCTGTTTCTCCATTAATCTCAACATACACCGGATAATCGAGCATTGTCTCGACAGTTTCTTTGTCTCCTGCGGTCACAGCAGTTAGAAATTTTTGTCCAGCCAGGTTTAGCCCAATGATCTGGTTGTTGGTCAGATTCCAATCCGAGTACTTGCTGGGGGTGGGTGAAGGCCCTGGCGTGGGAGCGAAGGGAGTGGAGTAGTTCACCGCAATCCAGTTGTATGTGGTGACCACGAGTTCAGGATATGTAAATTCTCCATCGTCGCTATGAGCATCCATGGTTTTCTGGATCAACCTGACGATCGATAACCGTCCATCGGTCGTCAAAACACAATAATCCCTGCCCGTACCGGCCATGTTCCCTTGAACAGTGTAAAGAATCTCATCCATATTTGTAAAAGGGTAGTGCTCCATGCAGGAATCATAGCTCATGCTGTGCAGGTCTGAATAATAGAAAGAGACACCGTTCACTGGATATATGGCGTACGAAGTTCCTCCTGAACCAGAGTCGTGTGACAATACAATATCCACTTTATCTGCCGAATTGTCGTAGACATTATCCAAGTTCAGGTAGTTCTCACCTTCCCATGAATCGGTGGTGAAGGTGACGATCGTGTATTTGTAGATATATTTCGAATCTGCCGGCTCGTTTGTGGAGACAACGATGGGAATTTGCGTGGCTTCAATGGTGAAATCCAGAATATCTGCATTAATGGGTGTTGGTGTGTGGGTCCTTTTTGGAAAGCGGGTAGCCGTCGGGACAAAAATGGTGGGTGTCATGGTCGCGGTCAGGGTGGGTTCTGGAGTATCAGTATTAGTACTTGCTTTGGTTGGTGTGACCGTTTGCTTCGCTCCGGCACAACTGGCGAGGAGAAAAACAAAAATGATCACAAAGGTTGCGATATTGCGAATGACCATCAAGCGAACGAGTTTGGGAGATACGATTTGCTTCATTACAAAACCCCTTTGGTGTGATGAATGATCTAATTATAGTGAAATGAGGAATATGCGAAAGCTTTTCATCATCGCGAGTGCGTTCATAAAGCGTCCCAGGTCGCTGACTACGCTGATGTTGGAAGAATTGATCTTAGAGGAAAAATGGTTCAAAAGCTTTTTTCATTGTAAATCCTCAGTAGGGGCAATTCATGAATTGCCCCTACTTCTCTCTTGACCTACTGAATGAAATATTTTTCCCACCAGTATGTTGAAATTGAAAACGAGCCGATTGTTCCATCTGGATAGAAATCGATCAAAAGGTCAGGAAGGATTAATGAAATTCTATTCCCTGAAAACAAGCCCATGTTTTTCTCAACCGTGGCGTTGGCAAATTCCTCTATTACTGTGGGCGTAAAAATTTCACCATAAATAGTAAGGAAATCTTCTTCGTTTTCTGCATATGTGGGCCATTTCATGGTTTCACGGTCGATAGCCACGGGATAATCCAACAGGCTCATGACAGTCTTCCGATCATCGGCTAAAACTGCATCGATCAGCGTTTGTGCGGCCTTGTCCAACCCTTCTTTTTGTTCCTCGGTCAGGTTCGCATCTGCGTAACGATCCGGTTTTAATTCACCATTTTTCGTTTCTGTAGGGGATGGTGTTAATTCCAGAGTGAGTACTTTCGAATAGGTCGTGACTACGACTTCAAGGAAGGTATATTGATCATCGGCGCTCGACTCATATTGAGAATCGGGGAACATCCGAATGATTGATAAACGGTTTTCATTGGTGAGTACACAATAATCCCTGCCGGATGCAAAACCTTGCCCCTGCCTGGAATACCACTCGGGATCCATATTGGTGAATGGATAATGTTCAAAGCACTTTTCCATACTCATCCCATGCAGATCGGAGTAGTAATAGGTAGCGCCGTTGGCAGGGGTGATGTCGAAAAAGAAACCTCCAGAACCAGAAGTGTGCGTAATCACGACATCACCAGTCTCCGGAGTGTTGTCATAAAGGTCATCCAGGTTTAGGTAATTGGAACCTTGCCAAACCGGTGTCTTAAAGGTCACGGTAGTATATTTATATATATACTGGGGGTCCCCAATGGTTTCTGTTGAGACCAGGATTGGTTCCTGAGTAAAGTCGATTGTTGCATTTGCAAAATCAAACCAATCCGTGGTTCCTCTTTGTGTCGCCGTGGGATCAACTCTGGTAGGAGCTTTTGTTTTGGTGACCAGAGTAGCCGCAATTGTCTGAGTTGGTGGTTGAATCGTATTTGCTGTTTGGCATGCTGAAATTATTAAAATGAACAAGGTAAAAACAATCAATAGAAGGAAAATCCCCCCAATACTCCATCGAGAGAATTTCCTTGGCTTTTTTTGAAATAACTGATGTGATTCAGATTTATTGGGCTTCATTGATAAACTCCCCTTATGCTGGAATGTGTTGCATAATTATTACGAAATTTTCATTACCCCTTCATCAACGCCTGATACGCTTTACGGTTTTTCTCCTCCGGCTCGGACTCGATTAACTGTTTCGCCTCAGCCATTAACCCCTCATCGTGGCTCAACTCAGCCAGGGTAACGAGCGATTGCAGCGCGTCCTGCCTGAGTAAATTCGCGTGTTTCTCCTCGCCGCACTCCAAAAAGCGCTGCTTGAGGTGCGCGGTGACCGCGGCGGCTGTCTCGGGAACGAACCAGGCGATCTTCCAGACCTCCTGCAGTGCCTGACGCGAGGTGATGAACTTCTCGTCCTTCGTGTGGGTCAGCAGCTCGGGCAGCAGCCCCACCAGGCGTTTTTCACTATCGCTGCGGCTCAGATTGCACAACAACTTGATGGTAATGTTGCGCTGGAAGGAGTTTTCGTCGCGCAGCATCCCCGTGAGTTGATCCCAGACCTCGTAAACCCAGTCCACATTCTGCCCGGTCAGTTCACAGGCTTTTAGGAAGGCCGGATAGCGGATCTCATCATCCTTTTCGTACAATTTTGCGAACAGCTCTTTGATTTCCTGATTCATTTTTCTCCCTCGATGGCTTTAATGACTTTTTGCGGTGTATAGGGCAGCTCGCGCAGCCAGACGCCGGTTGCGTTATGGATGGCCGAGGCCACGGCCGGCGCGACCCCGTCGATGGCCAGCTCGCCGATCGACTTGGCGCCGTACGGGCCGCTCGGTTCGTGCGTCTGCACCAGCATCACGTCCATGGCCGGCATGTCCTTGTAGCGCGGCAGTTTGTATTTGCCCATCGTGCCGTTGAGCAGTTTTCCTTCGGTGTCGAAGAGCATCTCCTCGGTGAGGGTAAAACCCATGGCCTGCGCCATGCCGCCCTCCACCTGGCCGGCGGCGCTGATGGGGTTAATGACGATGCCGCAATCCGCCACCATTAATAAGCGATCCACCTTGACCTTGCCGGCGGCGGTATCCACGCTGATCTCGGCGATCTGGGCGGCGGTGGGTGGCGGGCTGAGCGGGCTCATGTTCGAGGCTGAAGCCTGGATCTGGTGCTGGTTGAGCACGTGCAGGCTGCTCAGGGCCACTTCTTCAAGAGTCAGCGAACGCCCGTCCGGGGCGAGCACTTTGCGGTCGCGTAAAACCAGTCCAGCAGGATCGGCCAGACCAAGCATCAGCGCGGCGTGTTCCCTGATCTGGCGGGCCACCTCGCGGGCGGCCTTGAGCACCGCGCCGCCGCTCACATAGGTGGTGCTGCTGGCGTAGGCGCCCTTGTCGAAGGGGGTAAAGTCGGTGTCGCCCGAGGTGACGATCAGGTCGTCGATGGGGACGCCCATCTCTTCGGCGGCGATCTGCGCCAGGATGGTGTCCGCGCCGGAGCCGCTGTCGGTGGCGCCGACCAGCAGGTTGAAGGAGCCGTCGTCGTTCATCTTGATCGAGGCGGCGCCCATGTCCATGTTGCCGATGCCCGAACCGTGCAGCACCACGGCCATGCCGATGCCCTTGCGGATGCTGCCGCTCTGGGAGGCGTATTCGCCGCGTTTCTTGTAATATTCAGAGGCTTTCAAGCCGAGCGCCAGACACGAGTCCATGCCGCTGCTGAGCAGGGTCTGCGGGGAGCCTTTGCGCCCTTCACCCATCACCACGGCCAGGCGCAGGTCATCGCCGACACGCACCCAGTTGTTCCGTTTAAACTCGACCTCGTCTACGCCGAGTTTATCTGCCACCTCGGCCATGGCGACTTCCATACCGTACAGGCACTGCATCCCGCCGTATCCCCTGAACGCGCCGGAGATGGGCAGGTTGGTGTAGACAATGTCGCCGACGTAATGCACGTTGGGCGGATTGTAGAGGGTGAGCCCCTTGAAAGCGCCGGCGACGTTGGTGGTGGCGCCGTGGGTGCCGTAAGCGCCGGTGTCCGAGATCATGTGCATCTCAACGGCGCTGACCTTGCCATCCTTGACGCCAATTTTAAAGCGCATGATCTCCGGGTGGCGGGTGCGCGTGCTGCTGAACTCCTGGTCGCGGGTCATCTCCATGCGCACCGGTTTGCCGGTGGCGATGGTGAGGGCTGCGCACAGGTCTTCGAGCACCATTTCCTGCTTGTTGCCGAAGCCGCCGCCGATGCGCGGTTTAAAGACGCGGATGCGCTTGACCGGCAGTCCGATCAGCGGGGCGATGAGGCGGCGTACGTGGTAAGGCACCTGGGTGCTGGTACGGATGTTGAGGCGCTGGTTCTCGTCCCACCAGGTGATGCAGACGTGCGGTTCCAGGTGGGCGTGCTGCACGCGATGGGTGCGGTATTCGCTGGTGTGGATGAAATCGGCCTCGGCGAAGGCTTTTTCCGCGTCGCCGATGCCCAAATCGAAGTGAGCGGCGATGTTGTGCTCGCGGTCGTAGATCTCGCTGGTATCGGGCTCGTCGTGGATCACCGGCGCGCCGGGCTGCATGGCGGCGAGCGGGTCCAGCACCGCGGGCAGGATCTCGTATTCCACGTCGATCAGCTCGAGCGCCTGTTTGGCCAGTTCAAGGGTATCGGCTGCCGCCACGGCCACGCGGTCGCCCACGTAGCGCACCTTGTTGTCCAGGCTCACCTGGTCAAAGGGCGGCGGCTGGGGGTAACTCTGCCCGCCGGAGACGTATTTGACGCGCAGCAGGTCGTTGCAGGTGAGCACGGCGCGCACACCCGGCAATGCGCGGGCACGGCTGGCATCGATGCGCTTGATGCGGGCGTGGGCGTGCGGGCTGGTGAGCAGGGCGGCGTAGAGCATGCCCTCCATGTGGATGTCGTCGGTGTAGGCCGGTTTGCCGCGTGCCAGCTTTTCCGCGTCCAGCTTGACCTCGGGGCTGCCAATGACGCTGGTCTGCGGCTGGTCTTTGGGGCTGAAAACGATCGGCGGCAGCGGATCGCGCGATCCGTCGCGCCGGTAATAGGCTTTGGGGAATTCAAATGTTTCGAGATCATCCGGCAGCGGGTAACGCAGCGGCGCCAGAGGCGGCAGGGCTTCTCCGCGCATCTCGGCCGCGGCGCGGCGGATGGCGTCCACCGGGTGGACGTAACCGGTGCAACGGCACAGCACACCGTTCATGCCGCCGCGGATCTCATCGTCGGTCGGGTTGGGGTTGTTGTCGAGCAAAGCTTTGGCGGTCATCAGGTGGCCGGGGGTGCAGTAGCCGCACTGGACCGCGCCGGATTCCATGAACGCCTTCTGCAGTGGATGCAGCGATCCATCCGAGGTGATGCCCTCCAGGGTGGTGATCTCCCTGCCCACCACGTTGACCGCCTTGTACAGGCAGGAGTGCACCGCCTTGCCGTCGAGCAGCACGGTGCAGGTGCCGCAGGCGCCGTCCTCGCAGCCATGCTTCACGCTGAAGTACGACAGCCGGCGCAGCACGTCGCGCAGCTTCTCGTCAGGCGAAACAGTGACGCTGCGGGTTTCGCGGTTGATGTTGAGGATGATCTCGACGGTCGAAGGATCCATTCAGCCATCCTTGATGCGTGGATATATGAAAAGTACCGGGATGCCGCGAACGGGTTCCCGGTACGTTCATTATACAATTCTTCCGCCGCATGTTGCCACAGGCGGGGGATTGCTCTTTTCTTGGTTACGGCGTAGCCGTGGCTTCGACCGGTGCTTCAGTAGCTGCCGGTGGTTCAGTGACCGCCGGGGGTTCGGTAGTCGCCGGGGGTTCGGTGGGCGCTGCCGTGGGCGGAAGCACCGTCGGCGCGGTAGCGGAGAGGTCGTCCACCAGGTACTGCCAGGCGATATCCACATAGTAGACCGCCACCGCCGGGTAAGCGGGCAGGTTGGAGAGGGCCAGGTCGAGGTTGTTGATGGTCTCGTTCATGGCGTAGGTCTGTTCGGCGGGTACGTTGGGGAGCAGCGTGTAAAGCAGGTTGCGCGCGGTGAGCACATCGGCGCGGGCCAGGCCGTTGTTATCCTGAGAGAGATACAGGCGGGCGCGCGAGAGATAATGCAGGGCGCGTGCGAGGTCGAGCTCGTAGGCCACCTTGCCGTCCAGGGCGGCGCTGGCGGCGTTGAGGTCGTCGATCGAAGCGCTCAGGCTGGCAATGCTGGCATCGACGGCGTCGGCGCGCGCTTCCAGGGTGGCTACGCGGTCGGTGAGAGCGGCCAGTTGCGTGCTCAGGCGGGCGGTGTCGGCGGATTGTGAAGCAGCTACCTCATTCAAGCGGGCAGCGTTGGTCTCCACCGGCTTGAGGAAGGTGTTGTAGATATATGGCACGCCGTACTTGATCGCGGCAAAGACGGCAGCCGCGATGAGCAGGAGCACGATCACCCAGCGCAGCACCTTGACCCAGGGTTTGATCTCGCGGCGGTCCTCCTCGGCTTCATCGGCCTTAAGCGCCTCGATGGCATCTTCCATTTTTTCCTGTTTTTGCTGCAGGAAGGCGGTTTGCATCGCGGTATATAGTTTTTCGCTCATGCCCTTGATCTTGAGGCTGTCTTCGGTGGAGGCAAAGGGTCGGGCGGCGATCAGGCGGCTGGGCAGGGTCTTGGGCATCCCTTCGAACGCCAGCAGGGTGGCTTCATCGGCGCTGTTCAAAAACTCTAAAAAATCACTCATATCGGGTTCCTCTCATCATTCCGGGGATCGCTGTTTCGTTTCTCTATTATACAGAAGTATCGCTGCCGGATTCTAATCTTTAAGGGCGTAATCCACCGCGGCTTCGGCGTGGAGCAGGGTGGTGTCGAATAGCGGGACGGCGCAGTCCGCCTGCTTGACCAGCAGGCCGATCTCGGTGCAGCCGAGGATGATGCCTTGCGCGCCGCGATTGGCCAGCCCGGCGATGATGCGCAGGTATTCGGCCTTCGACTCCGGCAGGAAACGGCCGATGCCCAGTTCTTCGTAGATGACGCGGTTGATGACGGCGCGATCGTCTTTTTCGGGGACGATCACTTCCAGGCCGAATTTCTCGGTGAGGCGGCGCTTGTAGAAATCCTCTTCCATGGTGAAGCGCGTGCCGAGCAGGCCGATCTTGGTAAGTCCCTGTTTACGGATGCTCTCCGCAGCGGCGTCGGCAATATGCAGCAGCGGGACGCGCACACCCGCCGAGACCGCGTCGGCCATCTTGTGCATGGTGTTGGTGCAGATGACGATGAAGTCCGCGCCGCCGTGCTCGAGGGTCTGCGCGGCCTCGACCATGAGGCGGGTGGCTTCCTCCCACCTGCCGCTGGTCTGCAACTCCTCGATCTCCGCGAAGTCGACCGAGAGCATCAGGCATTTGGCCGAGTGCACCCCGCCCAGACGTTGGCTGACGCGTTCGTTGATGATGCGATAATACTCCAGAGTCGATTCCCAGGTCATGCCGCCGAGCAAACCAATTGTTTTCATAGACGCCTCATAATTTATGACAGTTTGTTTCCTTATTCTATGCTAAAATCGGTGAAATTAATTAATCAGGTTAAATATGGCAAAAGCAAGCACACGAATTGTTGTCAAGATCGGCACCTCCACCCTTACCGGAGGAAGCAAACAACTGGCAGCGCCGCGCCTGGTGAACATCGCGCGCCAGATGGCAGAGTTGCACACCGAGAAGTTCCAGTTGATCCTGGTCTCATCCGGAGCCATTGCCGCCGGCCGAGCCGAGCTGGGCTTCCCCAACCTCACGGGTGTGCTCTCCGCCAAACAGATGCTGGCGGCGGTGGGTCAGCCGCGCCTGATGGCCATGTATGAACAGTTCTTCGCCATCTACGGCATGCACGTGGCCCAGGTGCTGCTCACCCGCTCCGACCTGGCCGACCGCCACGGCTACCTGAACGCGCGCAACACGCTCGACGCCCTGCTGGGGCAGGGCATCATCCCCATCATCAACGAAAACGACACCGTTGCCACCGATGAGATCCGTTTCGGCGACAATGACAACCTCTCGGCGCAGGTGGCCAACCTGGTCGAGGCCGACCGGCTCATCCTGCTCACTGACCAGGACGGGCTCTACACAGGCGACCCGCGCACGGACTCCGACGCCCGCCTTATCGAGGAAATCGGTCCAGCCGCCATCCCGCCGCAGATATGGCAATCCGTCAGTGGTTCTGCCGGTTCACTTGGCACCGGCGGCATGATCACCAAGCTGCAGGCAGCGGACCTGGCGCGCCACGGCGGCACGGACGTGGTCATCGCCAACGGCGACAGCGAGGACGTGATCCTGCGCCTGGCTCACGGCGAGAAGCTGGGCACCCACCTGCCGCCCACCGCGGACAGGCTGGAAAGCCGCAAACGCCGCATCCTTTCGGGCAGCCGCACCAAGGCCGAGATCGTCATCGACGCGGGCGCCGTCCAGGCGCTGGCGCGCGGCGGTTCGCTGCTGCCGGCCGGGATGGTGCGCCTCAACGGCCTGTTCGAGCGCGGCGACGCGGTGCGCGTGGTCTCCACAGAGAACACCGCCATTGCCATTGGCCTTACCAACTATCCGGCGGCCGACCTGCTAAAACTGTGCGGTCAGCAATCGGCCGAGATCGAAGCGATATTGGGTTACACTTTTGGCGAAGAAGTGATCCACCGCGATCACATGGTGTTGTTGTAGAAAGATGGATATGAGCGAGAAAACGTACATTGTGACGATTTGTGAGCAGGCGCGGGCGGCTTCAATAGCGCTGGCGCATATCTCCACGGCTGAGAAGAACCGCGCACTCCTGCTAATGGCCGATCAACTCGAAACCGAGCAGAAAGCCATTCTTGCCGCCAACGCCGAAGACGTCGCAGCAGCACGGGCAGCCGGGCTGAGCGAGGCGATGATCGACCGCCTGATGCTGAACGAGAACCGTCTGGCAGGGGTGGTCGCCGACCTGTGCAGCGTGTGCGACCTGCCCGACCCGGTGGGTCAATTATTGGAAGAAAAAACCCTGTCCAATGGACTGATGTTAAACAAGCGTCGCGTGCCGCTGGGGGTGCTGGCCGTGATCTACGAGTCGCGTCCCAACGTCACCGTGGACGTGGCTTCGCTGGCACTCAAATCGGGCAACGCGGTCATTTTGCGTGGCGGCAGCGAAACCATCCGCTCCAACCGCGCTCTGGCCGCCGCCATCCGCCGCGGCCTGGAGGGCACGGCGGTCCCGGCCGATGCCATCCAGTTGATCGAAGATACCGACCGCGCCCTGGTACTCGAGCTCTTGCAGCAGGACCACTATATCGATATGGTTATCCCGCGCGGTGGCGCCGGGCTGCACGAGTTCTGCCGCCAGAACAGCCACATCCCGGTCATCACCGGCGGCATCGGCATCTGCCACCTCTTCGTGGACGAGAGCGCCGACCTGGGTCGCTCCATCGAGGTGATCCGCAACGCGAAGATCCAGCGGCCCTCCGTTTGCAACGCGCTCGACACCGCGCTGGTACACAGTAAAGTAGCCGGTGAGTTCCTGCCGCGCCTGGTGCAGCGACTGGCTGCCGACGGAGTCAGTTTCCGCGCCGACGAACGCGCGTTCGCCACTCTGCAACAATTAAATGAAGATTATGTTCTCCCAGCCGGGGAAAAGGATTTCGATACCGAGTGGTTGTCTTTGGTGCTCGGGCTCAAGGTGGTGGATTCGCTTGACGAAGCCATCGCGCACATTGCCGCCCATTCGACCGCGCATTCCGACGGCATTCTCACCAACAATGCCAAACACGCCGAACGCTTTTTGGAACAGGTCGATTCAGCGGCGGTTTACGTCAATGCCTCCACTCGCTTCACCGATGGCTCGCAGTTCGGGCTGGGCGCCGAGATCGCCATCTCCACGCAGCGTCTGCACGCGCGCGGTCCGATGGGCCTCGAGGAATTGACCACGTATAAATGGATCGTCAGAGGGGATTACAACATACGCCCGTAGCTAAAGGCGACGCATCTCCGTCAGCCGCGTGACCACCACACCGATGATGATGAGGAAACCACCCACGAACTGGATCGGGGTCAGTTGTTCGCCGAAAGCAAAATAGGCGATCACCGTGGTGAAGAACGGTTCCAGGGTGGCAATGAGGTTGACTATGCTAGAGGGCAGGTACGACAGGCTCACCATGTAGGTGCCGAAGCCGAGCAGGGTGGGCACCGCCGCCAGCACGATCAGCACACCCCAACCCAGCCAATCCATGCCCGGCCAGATCAGCAGCGCTGCCGTCCCGGCCGCACCGGGGATCTTGACGCCGGGGATCAGGTTGAAGCCCAGTAGAAAAACCGCAGCGAACACGAAAATGTAAAAGAGGGTCGTCCACGGGTTCAGTCCGCGCTGAGAGGCGGACCGCCCCATCAGACTGTAAACGGCATAGCACAACCCAGCCAGGATGCCGGTGGCGATGCCGAGAAAGTTGCTATTCCAGCTTTCGGGCCTGTAAGCTGCCGAGACCAGCAGACAGCCGGCCAGGCTGAGCACCACGGCCACCAGTTTGCCGGCTCCCAGCGATTCCTTGAGGAAGATCCAGGCCAGCAGGGCGGTGAACGCCGCCGAGCAGTAGACCATCACTGTGGCCGCCGC
>CAYWCH010000069.1:0-10635 GCA_964456715.1 uncultured Anaerolinea sp.
TATCATAAGCCACAGTCACCCATTGTTGTTTTCCAAATACTTTGATCACATCATCCAGCAGACTGCCCAACCGGTAAGGAGTATCCATAAGGATCACCGGCATGTGCTGACTGCGGTAATGGGTCAAAGCCCGTTTCCGCTGATCCGGATCGCGGGGCAGAAAGCCGGCAAAGATGAACCGTTCAAGATGAAAATCAAGCACCGAAAGAGCAGCCATCAGTGAAGATGCTCCCGGCACGGGAGATACCTTCACCCCTGAACTGGCCGCCAGTTGAATCAAGTAAGCTCCGGGGTCAGAAAAAACCGGAGTGCCGCAATCTGAAAAAAGGGCAAGGTTTTGTCCATTCAGCAGCCTCACGAGCAGATCAGCACCAACTTCGGGTTCGTTATGTTCGTTCAACAAAACCAGTTCTTTTCCTTCAATCCCCAGTTTTTTCAGAAGTGTGCTGCCGGGTTTGTACTCCTCGCACACCACAGCATCAACGGTTTTTAGCGTTTCAATTGCCCGCAGGGTAATATCACCCGGATTTCCGATTGGGGTTGCCACGATGAATAACGTTCCTTTATCCATTTATTCTCCTCACAATTATTCATTTTACACGATTGCCACCTTTTCAAGAAAACGAAGTTTTCAGGGTAAACTTATGCTGATGTCATCACCAACATAAGTGAAGGGATTCTGATGAAACTTTCCCGTCTGTCGAAAATCTCTCTTCTTTTGGCTGTCTTCTTCATGCTCGACAAAGCGCTTGCCATCCTGCGCCAGATACTGATTGCCCGTCAATTCGGGCTTTCGAGAGAGTTGGATGCCTTCAATGTCGCCAATAACATTCCCGATCTCCTTTTTGCATTGATCTCCGGGGGAGCGCTGGCCATGGCGTTTATCCCGGTGCTGACCGAGGTGATAAGCAATTCTGGCCGGGGGGATGCCTGGAAACTGTTCAGCCGTATAGCCAACCTGGCTTTTATCGTTACCTCCGGGCTGGCCTTGATCGTTGCCCTATTTGCAGCTACACTGGTGCGCTCTCAAATTGGTGTAGCACCGGGATTCACCTCAAGCCAGCAGGACCTGGTAATCAACCTGATGCGGATGAACTTGATTGCCACGATTATTTTTTCGATCAGTGGCTTGGTGATGGCCGGTCTGCAATCCAACCAACACTTCCTCCTGCCGGCGATGGCCCCTCTTTTCTATAATATCGGCCAGATATTTGGTGCCGTCATTCTCGCGCCGGCTAAAGGTTACCAAATCGCGGGTTTAACCTTACCTGCATTCAACCTTGGGGTTTCCGGCCTGGTCTATGGTGTGATCATCGGTGCGATACTACATCTGTTGATCCAAATACCCGGATTGATCAAATTTAAATTTCACTGGACATCTGGATTCTCGCTTAATGACCCGAATGTCAAAAAGGTATTGTCACTATTGGGTCCGCGTCTTTTGACCATGCTCTTCATCCAATCCATTTTCCTGATTCGCGATAATCTGGCTTCGCGACTGGCCGCCGGAGCCGTCACTTCGCTCACCTATGGCTGGATGCTGCAACAGGTTCCAGAGACATTGATCGGGACTGCGATCGGGACAGCCTTGCTGCCAACCCTCTCGGAGCACTTCGCCCAGGATCAAAAAGAGGCATTCCAGCAGACAATCGAAAAGGCGGTCAAAGTACTGATCGCGCTTTGTCTGCCTGTGGCTGCTGTCATGGCCATCGGTATGCGCCCGCTAATGGGAGCTGCTTTCGATTTTGGCACAGAGGGTACAAAAATACTTTCCTGGGTCACGGCGGCCTTCCTGCTCGGCCTCACCGGTCACTCCATAAAAGAAGTGGGTGTGCGCTCCTTCTATTCCCGCCAGAACGCGAAAACTCCTCTCATGACTGCTGGCATTAATATCGTGCTGTATATTATCCTCGGACTTTTCCTGTACCGCCCTCTCGGAGCACCGGGTATTGCTTTGACAGATTCGGTCGTATTCACAATAGAAGCCGTGCTCCTGCTGGTCCTCTTGGGCAAGCGCATGGTCGCACCGGTAATAGTGAATAACAGCCTGCTACGCGTGACGCTGGCAACCTTCACCGCCGGCTTGGTCACCTGGGGATTGTTATCCTTCCTCGAACCGCGTACATCTTTCTTGATCTCAGGCACAGTGCCAATGATCGTCGGTTTTTTGTGCGCCATCCCGTGGATCTGGAAGGAAATCCGAATTCTGGCACATATATAAACCAAAAACCCTCTGGACCATCCAGAGGGTTTCTGTTTACTACACAACGCATCAATCCACAACCAGCATCAATTTCGCCCACTTGGCCTGCAAGATGCCTGTACCTTTGGCCGCATGCATGGTCGCTGTCAGCGCCAGAATTCCCAGCAAGCCGTAAACCACCATCATCCAGTTCTGGCCGAGAAAACCCCAGGCTGATTGAATTTCCGGTAAATGTGAAACATACATCGGAAAAATGGTTGGGAATCCAAACCAAAGGATTGGAACTGCGATCAGACTCAGCGAACCGGATAACAACGCAATTACTACTGTAAAGAAGAACACACTGATTGGCAATTTCAAGACTGTGTATATCAGCGTCAACCAGGTGTGTTTTTCCTTCAAGAGCAATTTGAGTTGCTCCTGCCATCTGAGATTCTTGGGCGCGAACATCGGACGGTGAGGCATCCGTGTGCCCAAAAGTGCCTCAACGAATTTCCCTTCCACCAACGCAATCCCGCGCAATGAGTAAAGGAAGAACAACAGGAAGAACAATCCAAAAATGAAGATCAAAAAGCTGACGGACAATGAAAAGCCCGTTATCACCCAGGTGAAAAATGCAGTTCCGGTAACCATTGAAACCAAAATAAACAATAGAGATCCCCAGGTGATCGGATCAGCAAATACACCGAAGAATCTTGCAATCAACGATTTTTCTTTCATATTCTTTCTCCGTGGTAAATTTGGCATCAGCCGTTGTTCGGCTTCAAGATAAGCTGCAGCGATCTCGCGAGGAGAACCATACTCAGCGATCACCTGGTTGATGGCTTCTTCCTGTGTCAGGGCTGCTTTGGTCTCTCGAAGAGCTTCCAGTGCGTCCACCAGGTACTCTTCAGCATCAGCCAGCGCATCCTGCACTGTGGCTGAATCACTTCCTTTCAATTCTGCTTTTAATTCACTCAAATACTCTTGAATACTATTCATTGTTTTTACTCCCTGCCAGGATCGTGTTAACAAATGCACTGGTTTGGAACCAGATGTCTTTCCACTCACTCAAAGTTTGCTTTCCACTCTCGGTAATCGAGTAGTAACGCCGCGGTGGACCGGAAAATGATGGCTCCACTTTACTGGTGAGCAACTCACTCTTCTCAAGAGAACGCAAGACCGGATACAACGCTCCAAGTTTTGGAAGAGAAATCGACCGGTTGTCATTTTCAAGGAGTTTAGTGATCTGGTAACCGTATAACGGTTTTTCACTCTCAGCCACCACACTTAGTAAGACAAGCGCAGAAATCCCGGCAGTCATCTCTTTTTGAAATTTTTTAATATTGGCATCCGTATCTTCCATACTTTCCTTTCTGGTATTGTTGATTTATTACTATTACCAAGTTAATAATACTGCTATTTTGATAATAGTCAAGAGGTAATTTCCTTATACCGAAATCGTCTTTCGTATATAATGAACGAAATCATGGAGGCCTTGATGAAAAACGATTTCCTTTGGTGGCGTGATGGTGTGATCTATCAAATCTATCCGCGGTCATTCGCTGACAGCAATGGTGACGGCATTGGCGATATCCCCGGCATCATCGGTAAATTGGATTACATCGCCGAATTGGGTGTGAATGCGATTTGGTTATCACCGATCAATCCCTCCCCCGACAAGGATTTCGGATACGACGTGGCCGATTATTTCGACATCGATCCAAAATATGGCACGATGGCCGATTTTGACCGCCTGTTAAGAGAAGCCCACAAACGCGGCCTCCATATCATCATGGATCTGGTTTTGAACCACACCTCCGATCAATGCAATTGGTTCATCGAATCACGCTCGAGCAGAGAGAACCCATACCGTGATTGGTATATCTGGAGAACAAACCCGAAAGGTAAACATCTTCCGCCAAACGAATGGCAATCCATCTTTGGGGGGAAGGCATGGGAGTATGACGAGAAAACCGAACAGTGGTACTACCACATGTTCGTCAAGGAACAGCCTGATCTAAACTGGCGTAATCCTGACGTTTACCAGAAAATGATGGATGTTTTTCGATTCTGGCTGGATCGCGGCGTAGATGGCTTCAGGCTGGATGTGTTCAACGAATACTTCAAAGACGACCAATTCAGAAACAACCCCGGGAAGCTCGGCTTGAGGGCATTCGATCGTCAGCAGCACATCTATGATTCAAACCGTCCCGAAATCATGACCGTGATCAAAGATATCCGCCAGATCCTCGACGGTTACAAAGAGAGATACGTCGTTGGTGAAACCTTCCTGGTGGAAAATAAAGAAGCCGCTGAGTTCTGCGGTGACGGCAAATTGCATGCAAATTTCGATTTTTCATTCAGCAATTGCCCATGGGACGCCGGGAAATTCTACCAGGCGATCACCCGTTGGAACGATCTGCTGCTAACAAAAAACGCCTGGCCCAATTACGTCCTCAACAATCATGACATTCCCCGATCTGCGTCCCGCTTCACCAGGAGTGAGAAAGACGACAAGCTCAAGGTTGCAGCAGCCATGCTCCTCACCTTGCGTGGCACGCCGTACATGTATTATGGTGAAGAGATCGGTATGCGCGATATCCACCTGAAACGAAGCGAACTGCAGGATCCGGTCGGGATCCATTACTGGCCGATTCCGGTTGGTCGGGATGGCTGCCGATCGCCGATGCAATGGGATTCCAGTGAATATGCCGGTTTCGGAAAAGTAAAACCGTGGCTGAAAGTACATAACAACTACACCAAACGAAACGTCGAAACCCAGCAGCAAGAGACTGCATCACTATTGAATTTCTACAAAAAACTGCTGGCAGTACGTAAAGCAACCCCCGCGTTGCAAAAAGGTATGTTCATTCCAGTAACCTTTGAACCGAGATCCATACTGGCGTATATGCGCGAATACGAAGGGCAGACCGTATTGGTGGTATTGAATTTTATCCATAACAAAGGCCGGCTTTTCTTGGGGCCAAATTTACGGGCGGATGGCTGGCAGTTGCTGGCTTCCAGCAAACGATCAGAAGTTCCTGATATCAAGAAAGGCTGGCTGCCCCTTATAGGGTATGAAGCATCGATCTATATCCGC
This sequence comes from uncultured Anaerolinea sp., assembly GCA_964456715.1. Classification (GTDB taxonomy): domain Bacteria; phylum Chloroflexota; class Anaerolineae; order Anaerolineales; family Anaerolineaceae; genus UBA6107. The sequence continues at coordinate 5,286 of CAYWCH010000069.1, forward strand.
AATAATCACTGAAAATGAATTACTGATATAAAAAGCCTGAGTGGATTTCACTCTGGCTTTTTTACTCAATGCACCTGATTATGAATATGCAGCATCGAGGCCAAGGGTTGTAACTCCAAACAATGCCAGTAGCCCCAGTATCGACATAATGATCCGGTAGAATCTTTTTCGCATAATATTCTAATCGAAATATTTACACCCCTGGGGCAGATTGGCCTCAGGGGTGTACACTTATCAGCTAAGCCCTATGATCCTGCCGGTATCCGGCTCGATGTCGATCTCCATGAAGACCGGGCGCGTGGGTAAACCCGGCATAGTGGACATAGTACCCAGCAGCGGGTACAGGAACCCGGCGCCAACTGAAGCCCGGATATCCCGGATGGGAATCCTGTATCCAGTGGGGACTCCCTTCAACGTGGCGTCATGGCTCAAACTCAAATGGGTCTTCGCCATGCAGATGGGCAGTTTATCGAAGCCCAAGCGCGTGTAATCTGCGATCCGTTCTTCCGCTTCTGGTGAATAGTCAACACCATCTGCGCCGTAGACCTCGCGGGCAATGGTCTCGATCTTTTGTTTGATCGTCCAATCGAGCGGATAAAGGAATTTAAACTCTGACGGTTTCTCGCAGGCTTTGACCACCGCATTTGCCAGGTCAACGGCACCTTCTCCACCTTTTTCCCAATTGTCACAGACCACTGCATCCTCGGCTCCACCCTGCTCGATCGCGGCTTTACGCACCATCTCAAGCTCAGCAGGTGAATCTGACATGAAGCGGTTGACCGCGACAACGACAGGGATGCCATATTTTTTGGCGGTCTTGATATGATGCAGCATGTTTCCCAGGCCTACCTGAAGCAGCTCAAGATTTTCATGCGTATACGCCGGGTCAAGCGGTTTTCCGGCTACCACCTTCGGCCCGCCACCGTGCATTTTCAAAGCCCGCACCGTAGCCACCACAACCACCGCTGAAGGGATCAGCCCTGAGTAACGGCTCTTGATGTCGAAAAACTTTTCCATGCCCATATCAGCGCCAAAACCCGACTCTGTGATGACGTAATCTGCCAGTTTCAACGCGATCTTGTCGGCAATGATGGAGGAATTTCCATGAGCAATGTTCGCGAACGGTCCGGCATGAACAAAAACCGGAGTTCCCTCCACGGTTTGCATCAGGTTTGGTTTGATGGCATCGCGCATGAGAACGGTCATGGCGCCGGCCACACCCAGGTCTTCAGCCGTTACTGCTTCACCTGTTTTGCTGATCCCGATGACGATCCTTCCCAGCCGCTCACGCATGTCTTTCAAACTGGTTGTGAGCGCCAGGATGGCCATGATCTCAGACGCAACGGTAATATCATAACCTGTCTCGCGGGTAAAACCTTTCTCGTCGGGCCCCTTCCCAATGGTGATACCGCGCAGGAAGCGGTCAGAGGTGTCTACGACTCGCCGCCATGTAATGGTGGCAGGGTCGATATCCAACCGGCAAAGGTGTTTACGTTCATCAATGGTCAATTCATCCGGGTCGGCAGCGGTAATTCCAAGCTTTTCCAACCTGGCTACCATGCCGCGGGTGAAATGCCGTTTACCGGATTTATCCACCGGCAAAAGCCGATTGAACAATTGCTCATCGGTGGCTTGAGCTTCATGGAACATACGGGCGTCGATCGCTGCGGCCATCAGGTTGTTCGCAGCGGTGATCGCATGGATATCACCGGTGAGGTGAAGGTTGAACTCTTCCATGGGAACCACCTGAGAATACCCGCCGCCGGCAGCTCCACCCTTGATGCCGAAAGTTGGCCCCTGTGACGGCTGGCGAATGCAGGTGATAACATTTTTTCCAAGATGCGATCCAAGTGCCTGGCTCAACCCCACAGTCGTTGTGGTCTTCCCTTCACCCAATGGTGTAGGGGTGATTGCAGTCACATCAATGTATTTGCCATCTGGCAAACTCTTCAATCGTTCCAAAACATCCAGCTTTACCTTGGCCTTGGTATCTCCGTAGAATTCGATCTCGCCTTGTAACAACCCCAATTCCTCAGCCACCTGAGAGATGGGTTTTAAGGTTGCTTCCTGGGCAATTTCGATATCCGTCGGAACCGGCACACGCCGCCGTAAAGGGGTTGGTACAAAAGGTTTGCTGCCTGAAACTTTTGAATTCGTTGACATAGACCTCTCCTTAGAATCATCAATTATTGATTAAAGTCGATTTCAGCCTGAAAATCAAGTAAAAAACAGTTGTGATTGAATGGGAAATACCCCCGATAAAAAATTTAAAATGACTGAACGATTCAGCGCTTTGCTATGCTATAATCGCATTGATTGGATAAATTTAGTTATCCAACATCCCGTTCGTTCAAAGACAGGAGGATTGAATGGCAGAAGTAGCGTATTGTATGAAATGCAAAAAGAAACAGGAAATGGTAAAAACCGAACAAGTCACAATGAAAAATGGCCGAAAAGCCCTCAAAGGAAAATGCTCTGTTTGTGGAACCGGGATGTATAAGATCCTCGGCAAATAATGGAGGACAAGCATGTTACCGCGCCGTTTGGCGCGGTTTCTTTTTAACCAGCTACCGTGTTTTATGCTATTCTCTATATAACGCTCGTTTGATTTGGAGAGACATGGAGAAAATCCAATGAATAAGCAATGGCGCAGTTTTTCTTTCATTTTGGCGGTTTTGATCGTTTCCTGTACTCATAGGCCTGCAACAGTCAAGAACGATCCGACCTCAACAACCCCGGTGATTGTGACTCAATCCATAGAGAACCTTCGGGAAGATTACACTATATATCAATCCGGATTGATCGCCTCCGAACAAGCGTCACTGACCTCCATGCCAAACGCCACCATCTACCATATCGATATAACGATCGCAGACGATTTCCTGTCGCTTACGGGTAATGAAGAAGTTCGCTATACCAACCAGGAAGATGAACCTCTTGATGAGGTGTACTTCCAATTGTTCCCAAACATGGAGGGCGGATCTTCAATCATCACTTCGGTCAGGATATCTGAGGATAAACCCACTCCCCGATATGAACAGAACCAGACCACCGTAAGAATTCCTCTTTCCGTTCCCCTTCAGCCGGGAGAATCGGTGGTAATAGATCTCGCCTTTATGGTAAACATCCCGCAGGATGCCGGTGGTAATTATGGCCTTTTTGGTTATATCGACAACATCCTTGTCCTGGATGGCTTCTACCCTGCCATCCCGGTATATGACAGTGAAGGTTGGCACAAAGGCCAGATCCCCCGAAATTCAGATACAACTTTTCAAGATATCAGTTACTATATCGTCAAGATCACAGCCCCGGCCGACCTGATACTGGTTACATCCGGGGTAAAGATCGATTCTTCTTCACAGAACGGCAAACAGACAGCCACCTTCGCGCAGGGTCCTTCCCGTGATTTCTATATCGCGGCGAGTAATGAATTCGAAGTCATTAGTCAGAAGGTCGGCGGAACAACGGTAAACAGTTATGCACTGACAGGTTTGGAAGAAGGTTCAGCAGTGGCTCTGTCCACTGCCGTCAATGCCATTGAAACCTTCAATGATTACATTGGTACTTATCCATATACAGAATTCGATGTGGTCTCCACACCCATGCAGGGAGCTTACGGGATCGAATATCCTGGGGTTGTTGGCATCAATTATTCATTGTACGAATCAGGAGCGCAATTAAGTGGTCAGTCTGCAGCGTCTTTCCTGGAATCCACAGTAGCGCATGAAGTTGGCCACCAGTGGTTCTACAGCATTGTAGGCGATGATCAGATCAATGAACCCTGGTTGGACGAATCAATGACCCAGTACATAACCGCCCTTTACTTCCTGGACCAATACGGGCCCAAGGGTTTCGACAACTACAAGACAACCTGGTACTACCGTTGGGACCAAGTCAACCGTCTGGAGAAACCGATCGGGTTACCGGCCGGGAGTTACAAGGGGTACGAATACAGCGGCATTGTCTATGGCCGCGGGCCAATTTTTGTCTACGAACTCTCGAAAGTCATGGGAGAGGAAGCCTTCAACAGTTTCTTGAAAGAGTATTTCCAGACGTACAAATGGGCAATCGCCACCACGGATGGGTTCAAGGATCTGGCCGAAAAAGAATGCGGTTGTGATCTCACAGACCTGTTCGAAGAATGGGTATACTACTAAATCTTGATTTTCTCGTGCTTACCAATTATCTAATGCTCCGCGAGACTACTTGCCGAGGGGGCGAATATTGTTCAGCGCATCCGATCACACGGTAGATTGTAGTATTTTCGACATTGAAAATGGGCTGGTACCAGTCAGGATCATTTGTCAGATCCACCTGGAAACTCATTTCCTGCGAACTGACGAAGAGATACACCACACCCCTGGAACACAACTTGTCGTGTGATTTTGGATAGCGCCATACGTAATAATATGGCAGCATGAAAGTATCCCTTCCAGTCATACTGGAGATCCAAATCCCCGCGTCTGTTCCATATTGCTGAACAACGTCCAGCCTGCCCGGTATCGCAATAAGTGCATCCTGGGGAAGATTCCCTTTGATCCACGTGAATGCGGCGATATCAGAGGAGGAAACATAATTGCAGCAGGCGTCCGGTCGATACGGTTGGAGGAATACCATCCAAAGCAGCAGGCAGATCAGCACCGCAATGGCTGATGGCTTCCCATACTTATATTTCCCCATCCATTCCATTGCCAACCATAATCCCGCGCCAACCAAAAGGGAGAATAAAAGCGAACTCGATATCTTCATGAATGGCAAATCCATCCAGGTACTGCTGTATCTGGTCAATGTCTCGGATACAGGCAAGATCATCAGCAAAAGCAACAGGATCCCCCAAAATGCCACCGTGGCTGTCATCCGTGGATGGAACCAGGCATTAACGAAAGAGAATATTGCCAACAGAATCAGGGACACCAGCGGAGTTGAATACTGTTCAGCCAGGTCTTTATTTGTGAAAAACAATGCAGCGAAAAATGCCAGACTTGCAAAGGCGATGAGTACTTTTATATGGCGACTTGCTTTACGTTGCAGCCAATTTACACAAAGATGGCATCCGATCGCCAACAAGAAACAGAGAAGCATTCGACTGTGGAAGAACAGGATCCCCATCGAGAGGAAGATTCCGTTAAGAATTCCCGATAACACTGCCCGCTTCTCCGTGTTACCTTTCATGATCAAAGCAACAAGCGCAAGCGCGGCAGGAAGTACCACCAACCCGGTGAGGGTGGGGAATTTTCCCCAATCCACGGCATGCGCGGGCATCGTCCAGAAAAACGCTCCGACAATTGATGTCAAGATCGCCGGTTTCCAATCTCGTTTGAAAGCATAGACAAGAGTAAAAAGTGAGACC
>CAYWCH010000070.1:0-10633 GCA_964456715.1 uncultured Anaerolinea sp.
AGGCTGCCCCTGAGGTGGGTAGGGACCACCGGGGATTGGGGGTTGTCCATTTGAACCAGGTTGTCCGGGTTGACCATTATTCATCATTGCATTGTCTCCTTGCATAAAAAAAGATTGATTGCTGTTGGATCACTTACCATTATAGCAATGACCCGCCCAGGCGAGGGCATTGGCCATTAATAATGTTCCTCCGGTTTTGGTATCCCAAAAAAAAACACTGATTCAACGGATCCGGAATGTTGCGGTCCGTTTTCATCAGGTGGTTCAAATTGGCTCATTTCTTCTCCCTCATCTGTTGCAACCAACTTTTACATCCGATTTTTGATCTCGGGTTCGATCAATTCCCTGTATAGCAATGGCCAGCCCAGGCCAGGGCATTCGCCATGATCAATGCTCCGTCGGTACTGGTATCCCAGAAACCTTCACGCATATCTCCCGATACCGGATAGAAGTTCAGACCAATAACGCGGGCATCGCCGAATTCCAAATACGCAATCAGCGGTAAACCGTTATCCCAATGAGCGACCAGGGTTCCATCATTGGTGAGGGAAACCTGATTATGCCAGCTATCACTTCCTCCACTGAAGGAATTCACACCTTTGAGGATCGGGCTCTCAGGAATATCCACCACCATATTCATTTGAACACCGTAGTCATATTCTCCAGCTGAGAAGGGCAGGTATCCGTCACTTAGCAGACGACCTCTCATTCCCATGGGGAAAGATGAATTGTACGAAAAGGAAGCAACGACAAGACTACCTCCACCATCCACGTAATCCGCCAGGACATCTCCCATCTCTTCGCCATCGTAGAAGCTGGCATCGCTGAAGACAAGGATAGCCTGGAATTTCTCTATCGATTTTAGCGTTGGGGTCTCGTAATCCATCACGTTAATAGTATCAATGGAATCGAAGAAACCGATTCCGCTGACCTTATCTTCCACATCAAAAATCCACTCGAAATCAACAGCTCCCAGGATAGCCACGTTGCACGGTGGAATCACTGCCTTGCCGCTCAAATCGATGTTATCGGGGGAGGTCTTGGTGTTGGTCACCACTTCAATTGAGCTGTCGAGTGAGCCATCTTCCTGCGGGGTGAAAAAGACATCGAAAGAGCAGCTTTCTTCCCTGCCGAGTGTCTTGCCGCTGCAGCGGTCATTGTCAATGGTGAAATTACTGTCATCGTCAAGTGACAGGTCATCGACGGTCAACTTACCGTGACCCGAATTGGTGATGTTGATCGTTTTTGCGTCATAATCGGTGCCGAGCATCTGCTCGCCAAAATCATAAGAGGAAACACTCATGGAGATTTCTGGGCGGGCCGGGAAGATACCCGTTATTGCCAGGAAGGTGAAGGTAACCGCCAGGAGTACCAGGCCAACGATCAGGATCGGGATCCAGGCTTTGGATTTATTCTGCGCGGGCATCGGATAATACGGAGGGTATCCCGATCCACCCTGCTGCGCGTAGGGGTTGGGAACCCCGGGATAACCCTGCGGAGCTTGCGGTGGATATGGAGGTGTTCCGGAAATTTGCGTCTGACCCGGATCCGGATTGGGCGTTCCGCGATAAGGGGGGGTATTGCCGGGAACGACCGGCGGGATTTGATCATTATTATTAAATGACGGTGGTTGCATTTTCTACTTCCTCCATTTCTTGGTTAATCACATACTTCGATATAAATTTCCACGAATCATGATTGGCGGCAGGTGATCTTTTCCGAGTTAATCCAGAAACGGAAAAGAATAAAGAATAAGTGCTCTCTTACCGTATCACTTCTCTTGGGAGTCACCCTTTACTCATTATATGTGATACTAATAATTATACAAAGCCGAGACCTGAAATAGCAATTGAATTTCTGTGAAATTTTCAAGCTTCCTCGAATCCTGTCATTCTGGAAAGGTAAGACGGTAAAGTTGTATAATTTCAGTAAATGGAGGGGGCTTCCATTTTGTTTTCGTTGCTTTCTATTCCGCGTTGCCACAGGGTGAACATGGATCAAAAAGACGATGGACTGAATAATTTCTTAACTTACTGGTTCGCCGGATTTTCAAGCGGGATCGATTCTCTGGACGCAAATTCACGCCAAAAAATACTCGCCGAATGCGGAAAATCCTGTGCCCGGTCTTACACCACCACCATTTTCAAGAACGCCAGGCAAAACAGCAGCGATTTGAAAGAGCTTCTGAAGCGATTGCATGAGTACCTCCCGAATGGCCGTTTTGAATTACTTGAAAGCGGCTCCATCCGTGCGACCTACCTGTGTTGCGACTGTGACCTAGTGCGGTTGGGCCTGGTCGGCTCGCCAAACCTGTGCGAGTGTTCCGCCGCGAATTTTGCCGAGAATCTCAAAAGCGCGCTGGAAGTTCCGGTCAGCGTGGAGATCGAGAAATCCATCCTCAGAGGCGCGGATTGCTGTGTCTTGACTGCCAGTTTTGATGAGAAATCGATCACGTTCTAAACAACGGGGTAAAATGGAGTAAATACTCCAAATATCAGATCAAGAGGTGCCTAATGTTAAAAGATGCTTTCGTTCAACAATACGCAAAAGACTTCAGAGTCTTCATTAAAATGGTCGAGGAATTCGATAAGGATGCCTGGCTGCACACCGGGCGGAAAAACTATACCCCAGCGCGTCTGTCACTGCATGAACTGCAATCGATCAAATACTATCTGCAGGACAAAATGGATGACAAACTTGCCTCCGGCGTAGTTTTTACAGATAACTGCTGGGAAATGGCCGAAAAAGACCTCCCCTCTCAGGAAGAGATCGTGAAATGGATCCGGGATTACGCGGCCCGCTCGGAAAAATGGCTGCAAAAGATGGATTTCGACCACGAATGCACCTCCTTCCCCTGGGCCGGTGACTGCGACGGCGCCGTCGCGCTGTTCATGTTCCAGCATTACGTGTTCCACCTGGGTGAATTAAGCAGCCTGTTGAATGAAAGCAAACACGGCGAGGTCGATGACCTGTACGTAAAAGCTTAAGTTGACATTAAACTTAAAACGCTCTCCGGAGCTCTCTGGAGAGCGTTATTTATTCGGGAGAGATTAATTTCAATGCGTAAATACGATGGCAATGAAGTAAGGAACTGCTACAACCTGACCGCGCAGCAATACGCTGAGGGTTTCCTGCACGAACTGGACGGTAAGCCCTTCGACCGCAACATCCTCGATCGTTTCGCGGCAGCCCTGCCCACCGGCAGCACGATCTACGATTTCGGCTGCGGCTCCGGGCAAACCACCAAATATCTCGCCGACAAGAAGTTGCACAGGCTCGTCGGTTTGGATTTCTGCGATAACGCCATTGACCTGGCAAAAGTAAACTTCCCGGAGATCGAGTTCGCCGTGGACGACATGCTCGCCTCCAAAATGCCCTCTGACTCGGCTGACGGCATCATCGCCTTTTACGCCGTCGTCCACTTCACCTACACCGAGGTGGAGCAGGCGCTGCGCGAGTGGCTGAGACTGCTGAAACCGGGCGGTCACAGCCTGTTTTGCTTCCACGTCGGCGACGAAGCCGCCCCGGTAAGCGATTTCCTCGGTGTCAAGGGAGCCAACGCCACCTGGCAGATGCTCGATACAGACAGGGTGCTCGACATCGCCAAAAAGGTTGGCTTCAAGGTAACCGAAGCGGTCGTTCGCTACCCCTATATTGGCGTGGAGCACGAAAGCCGGCGTGCTTACCTCTGGCTGCAAAAATTACCATCCCAGTAATCGTTATCGGGATTACACTAAATCAAATCTCATTTTAATTGGATAAGGATCATGGCCTTTCGAAATCCATCCAACCGCCTGCTCGGCTACCCTGAGGACGCCCGCCTGCTTATCATCAACGCGGACGACCTGGGGGTTTGCCACGCTGTTAACAAAGCCATTTTCGGAGCGCTGCCCCACGGCATCGTCCGCTCCACAACAGTGATGATGCCGTGTATCGGAGCCGCCGAAGCCCTATCTTTCTTGAAATCGCATCCTGAATACCCCTTCGGCATCCATCTCACGGCCATTTGCGACAACGAAAATAATTGTTTCCCGCCCATGCTGCCTCGCGGGCAGGTGCCCTCGTTGGTGCAGGAGAACGGTCTCTTCTACTACTTCGACGACATGCAGCGTTTCCTGGCCGGTATGAACCTAAAAGAAGTGGAAGCTGAATTCAGAACCCAAATCGAAGCGGTGCTCGGCGCAGGCTTGCATCCCACCCACCTCGATTGGCACTCATTGCGCGTTAACGAGAGAATGGACCTCTTCGAGCTGATGTTCAGGTTGGCGCGTGAATACCACCTGGCGCAGCGGGTGTTCGGTGAAGGTCCCATGAACGCGCTGGCTGCCCGGGGATTGCCCTGCGCAGACGGCAATTTCCTCGACAGCTACCAACTCGACCCCCAGCACAAACCAGAGCTGTTCGCCGGGTTGATGCGCGAACTGCCTGCCGGGTTGTCCGAGTGGGCCATCCATCCTGGGTTGGACAGCGCCGAACTGGATCGTATCGAACCCACCGGCAATCACGTGCGCCAGGCCGACTTTGACTTTTTGACCTCTGCCTACGCCAAAGAATTAATAGAAAAAGAAGGCATCATCCTGATGGATTACCGCGCCATTCAATCGGTTTGGAACGGTATTCCTTAGAAAGGGAAGAAATCGATATGGAATATACAGCCAAAGGAATTCCCATCTACTACGAAGTGCAGGGGTCAGGCACGCCGATCGTGATGATCCACGGCTGGAGTGTGGATCACCGCCTGATGAGCGGCTGCATGGAACCGGTCTTCTCAGCCGGCGACGGCTGGCAGCGCATCTACTTCGATCTGCCGGGCATGGGTCAAACCCCCGGTCCGGATTGGATCGGCGGCAGCGACGACATGCTTTCGGTGGTGCTCGAGTTGATCGATGGACTGATCCCCAATCAGCGTTTTTTGATCGCGGGTGAATCCTTCGGTGGTTACCTGGCGCGCGGCGTGCTCAAGGCGCGCCGAGACCTGGTCGATGGCCTGCTGCTCATTTGCCCAGTGGCCAGCCAGGAAACCCTGCGCGACCATCTGCCCGAGTTCAAGGTCCTCGAAAAGGATGAAGCCCTGCTGGCCAGCCTTTCCGAGGAAGACCGGAATTATCTGACAGGCATCAACGTCATCCAAAACTCACGAGTGTGGGAACGCTTCAAAGTTGAGATCATGCCCGCACTGAAGATCGCCGATTACGATTTCCTCGAGCATAAACTCTCCCGCCACGTGCCCTTCAACGAAGATGTTGACAAGGTGGCCGATCCCTATGCCCAGCCCACCCTCATGGTGATGGGACGCCAGGATAATTGCGTGGGCTACCGCGATCACTGGCAATTGCTCGAAAACTTTAGCCGGGCTTCGTTCATGATCCTCGACCAGGCCGGTCACAACCTGCAGATCGAACAGGACGAACTGTTCACCGCCGTGGTGAAGGAATGGCTGCGGCGTGTGCGCGCTGAATCGGTGTAACGATGAAATTCATGCCCGGGTTGAAATTAAATGCACATTATTACGCAGAGGTGGTCGGACCGCTGCTCAATCAGTTCAACCCGCAACTGCGTTATTCGGCCGCGCTCATCGGCTACGGCTCGGACGTGCTTGGTTTTGACAACGCCACCAGCATGGACCACAACTGGGGGCCGCGTATGCAGCTCTTCTTCGACCGCGCGGATTCCAACCGCATGGGCGCCGTCGACGCGTTTCTGCGCCAAAACCTGCCCGTCGAGTTCCTCGGTTTTTCGACCAACTACACCGAAAAACGCGAAGACAAGACCCAGATCATGTGCCCGCAAAGCGGCGCCGGGGTCAATCACCTCATCGAGCTGTGCCTGCTCGACGACTATTTCAGTGAGTTCATCGGCAAGCTGCCAACGCAATTGAGCAGCCTCGACTGGCTGTGCATCCCCGAGCAGCGCCTGGTGGAACTGACCGCCGGCCAGGTCTTTTACGACGGCCTGGGCAGATTGAACGAATACCGCTCCGCGCTGCGCTATTACCCAAGTGACGCGAAGCTGACCAAGCTGGCCGCCTACTGGCAGTGTGTTGCCAACGAGGAAGCCTTCATTGGCCGCGGCGTGGAGTTTGGCGACATGCTGCATGTCAAGTTGATCTCCGCGCGCGTCGTCAACAGCCTGCTCAAGATCTGCTTCGTGCTCAAAGAAACCTACGTGCCCTACTCCAAGTGGTTCAGCCGCGCCTTTGACCGCCTGGACCTGCCGCAGATAAAGACCGCGGCGCTGCGCGTGCTGCATGCCAACGACCCAAAGGAGATCGAAGATCACTGGGCTGAACTCTGCACCCTGGTGCTCGACCTGCAGAATCATCAAGACGGCCTTCCAGTGATCCAGCGCCAGATCGGCAATTTCTATAAGCGGCCGTACAAGGTAATCGTGGCCGACGAGATCGTCGCCGGGCTGCGTTCTGCCATCAAAGATGAAAACCTGCGAACCATCGACCTGACCCTGGTGGGGCTGGATAACAAGAACGACGCCGTCGATTTCACCAATGACGATTATCTGAGGCAGATACTACACAAAGGGAAAAATTGACAAGCGGAAAAAGCGAAGCAATCATGGATGAGACAAGCTCATTAAGTAAAAAACTGACCGCGCATTATTCCCTGATCCAGATCATCTACATCATGGGGTACTGCACGATCTTCTCGTTCGCTTCGGTGTTCCTGCTCTCGCGCGGTTTCACCAATTCGCAGGTGGGCATCACCCTCACCGCAGCCAGCGGATTGGGGCTGCTCTTCCAACCGGTGGTGGCCGCTTTTGCGGACCGGACGAAGGCACTGCCGCTCAAGGGGATCGCCGCGATCATGCTCGGTATCGTGGCCGTCTTTTCGCTATTGATCGTGCTCGCTCCGGCGGTCGTCCTTGCCACGGCTATTTTGTATATCATCATCAGTATCTTCTTTTCCACGCAGATTGCGCTGGTCACCTCAATGTCGATGGAACACATCAACGCCGGTGTGCCCATCAACTTCAGCCTGGCGCGCGGTATCGGCTCATTTGCCTTTGCCATCCTTTCCTTCGCGCTCGGTTTCCTCGTAAAGGAATTTGGCGGCGACATCGTCATGCTGCTCAACATGGGGCTGGGTCTGGTTGGCATTGTGCTGGTGCTGACCTTCAAACGGGCACGCGTCTCCGCCGCGGTGGAGGAAGAACCAAAGACTTCGGGGTTGTGGGAATTTGCCGTCAGGAACAAACGCTTCATGGCCGTGGTGCTGGCGGTTTCGATCGTCTTCTTCTCGCATGTGCTCATCAGCACCTACATGATCCAGATCATCGAACACGTTGGCGGCGACAGCTCCGATATGGGCATCGCCAACGCGGTGGCGGCCTTTTTGGAACTGCCCGCCATGGCGTTGTTCCCGTTGATCTTCAAGAAGGTTAAAAACGCCGGAACCATCATGAAGCTGGCCAGCCTGGTTTTCGTGATCAAATCCGTGCTCACCCTGCTGGCACCCTCCGTGTTCTGGATCGACGCTGCCCAGTGCCTGCAGTTCTTCGGTTATGCCATGCTCGTGCCCGCCTCGGTCTATTACGTCAATCAGGTGATCCCCGGCGCCGACAAGGTCAAGGGGCAGGCCTTCATGGGCATGACCATGGGTATCGGCGGTCTGGTGGGCAACCTGGCCGGTGGTTTCATGTTGGACAGCCGCGGCGTGCCCTTCACCCTGCTGATCGGAACTATTGTCTCCGCGGCAGGGTTGGTTATGCTGCTGCTGGTGGACAATTACAGAATAAAGAGGGAAGAACTATGACCAAAGAGAATACAAAAAGAAACTCTGTTGTCTGGATCTTGATCGTTTTGCATTTCTTGCTGGGTATCGGCGCCTTCTTCAGCGGCCTGGTGATGATGATCGCCCCCAGCGGTGGAAAAATGCAAATGCCGCTCAGCCTCATCGAGCGCTCGCCGTTTAACAGCTATTTCATCCCCGGTCTGATCCTGTGCCTCTTCGTCGGCGTCTACCCGCTGGGGGTGGCCTACAGCCTGTGGAAGAAGCCGGGCTGGAACTGGCCTGAGGCAATCAATCCCTTCAAGAAATACCATTGGAGTTGGGCCGGTTCGCTGGCGGCTGCCGCCATCCTGGTCATCTGGCTTTCAGTGGAGCTGATCTGGGTGCCTTACTTCTTCCTGCACACCATTTACTACGTCTGGGCTGGCGTCATCGTACTGTTGACATTGCTGCCTGCAGTGCGGAAGTACACAAGAAGATAAGTAAATTGAACCAATGATAAAACAATATCCTCATTCTGTTTGCTAAGTGAGGATATAATTAATTATTCCAGAATATTGAAGGGGGGTGGGATTATGCGAAAATATCAAATTGGATTTTTTATATTTATCATTATTACCTTTCTACTTTCCAGTTGTAATTCGATAAGTAATAAACCAACAATCACCGAGCAGAAAATTGCATCAGTGGCTATAAAAATCATCGTTCAACAAATCCATGGGACTGCAGATTATATCGAAAATAGTGGACAACCCTGGGTAGAAGATGCGCCAGATTCAAATTTAATCGTATGGTACAAACAGGAAAATACTGAAGATGTAGAACCGTTTCATTATATTTCTCGATCCGATCCGATCAAAGCTTGGTATTTTTCAGAAGGCAACCTCTCTGAAGCAGTAGACACAAAAGATGCGATAGAAAAATTTGATGAAGATATTAAACAATATTCCGAGACGGATATCTGGGCGTATGGATATTATGCATTCGCAATAGAAAGCATCTCTAAAGGTAACCGCGAAGCAGTTCTGAATATCGCTACTTCATGTGGCCCGTTATGCGGGAATGGTACCCTCTATACTTTGAGGAAAGATTGGCTCGGTCGGTGGCAAGTAATTAATTCGGAAATGCTCTATATGGCATAGTACTCTTGACATGAGAAAAGAATTTTCACCAAAAAAATGAAATTGGAGGGAATCATGACCCGATTAACTACTGAATTTCAAGATCTCGGCGACATCAAGATTGCCTACTGGCAATCCGGCAGCGGACCTGACCTGCTGCTGCTCCACGGCAACTCGGAGAGCAAGGTCATCTTCGCTCACCACGTGCTCGAGCACTTCGCGGGCTTTCACACCTGGGCACTCGACAGCCGCTGCCACGGTGAAAGCCAGTCTCAAGATGAAAGCCTCTCGATCGAACAGATCGCGGACGACGTCATCCGTTTTTGCCAGGTCAAAGGCATTCAAAAAGCAAACGTGATTGGCTACAGCGACGGCGGCAACATCGCCCTGTTCCTCGCCAAAAAGGCTCCGCAGCTCTTCCCAAAGGTCGTTGCCGTCTCACCCAACACCCTGGTCAGTGGCACGGAAGACGGCACCCTGCGCCTCTTCAAGGCGATCTACAGCGTCATCAAGTTTCTCGCCAAATTGGGCTTCAAGCTCAAAAAACAGGTCATGGTCATCGAGTTGATGCTGCGCGACATCGGGCTTAGTTTTGAAGACCTCAAGACGATCAAGACCAGCGTCAAGGTGCTCTACGCCGAAAAGGACCTGATCAAAGAGTCGCACATCAAGGAGATCGCCGCGGCCATCCCCGGCAGTACGCTCGAAAAGATCCCCGCCTGTACTCACATGAACATTATGGAATCGCCCATCGCAGTTAAAGCCATGCAGGAGTATTTGGCCTGAACTCCGTCCAGCCAAAATAATCAAAAAGCCACTTGAGACAGCTCAGGTGGCTTTTTTCTTGGTGAATGAACGCCCGAGTTTGAGATAAACCATGTAGATCAGCACCAGCGCAGCAATGGCCGCGGCTGCCGAGCCCAGGCTGACTGCCGCCTGGATGAGATATAGACTGAAGAGATCATGTTTCCCGGCAGCCCAATATTGCATGTTCACCAGCGGCGCAAGCACACACACGATCAATGGCAGCACCATTGCCAGTCCGCAGCCAGTGCACAGCACCACCAACCGTGATGCCTTCGAGTCGCCGATCGATCCGAACAGCACCGCCTGCTGTCTCTCTTCTCCCTTCGGAGCGGGGAAAGCAGCCCGCCTGGGCAGCACCACCTTCTCCAGGTCGCGCACGCTCCACAGGCTCATGACCAGACTGAGCAGCAGGGCAATGATCACCTGCGGCCGGGACAGACTCTGCGCATCCGCCAGCCAGAGCGCAATCCCCAGCGCAGGCGCCGTGGCTATACAGACAAAAGCCGCCATCTTAACCTCATCGGTGCCGCAGCGGTGCTGTGCCATCCATGCTTCGTGGGGAACCACCAGCATCAACACAAATTGCGAGAGCAGCAACAACAAGAGAGCAGCATATAACGGCAGGTAAACCGCGTAAAAACTGCCCACCGCATCCGCCAGGCGTGGGAACCATGCTGCCGCCAGTATCGCGGTGAATATCGAAGCCGGAACCGCTGTGATGAAGGCGTTCATGGCCATCTGCGGGTCTTCAATGTCAAAGGTCTCTGATTGTTGCTTCATCCGTACGGATGCCAATCCACCCCCGAGCGCACCCAGCAAAAGACCTTCACCAAAGGTACGGGCAAAAGCAGTAATCGTCAGGTAGATGCGGGAGTTGAGGGCAAGGAAATCATGCGGGATATGCTCGCCACGGCCGAAGTGGACGTGCTCTATTCGCATAACGACGCGATGACGCTGGGGGCG
>CAYWCH010000071.1:0-5410 GCA_964456715.1 uncultured Anaerolinea sp.
TTTACTGCCCAAACGAGCTGAGCATAAACGGAGTCGCGCAAAGTATTTGCCACCTGCCGGCAGGCCAATCCGTGCACACCCGGGTTCCTTACCAGCAGCCAGATCATCACAAGCGAAATGAAGCTCGACTTGGTCGATCCGCGCCCGCCATGGAATACATACTCAGTATGGAGATGATCCCGAATATCGCGGTATGCTCCAAGGAAAGATGGAGCGATCAGATCTGCCGGCAGGCTGACCAACCTTCCATTCGACTCCTGGTCACTCGCCTGGGTCGATTTTTCAGAAAACAGGCCAAGGTGCCGGCCTAATCGATCCAAGGCAACCTGCGGGTCATGGAATTCCAAGATTGGTTTCCCCTGCCGGGTGTAAGCGATCTTCTTGATCAGGAACCCTTTTTCCTGGACAGCTGTCCAATTGATGCCCGTCATTTGCAGTTGTGTTTCATTCGTGTCAGGATCAATAACTTCATCGAACGTGAAGAACTGAGCAGGGTTTGCCTGAGCCATCTGTGCAAGGCGGGTGATCACCTCATCAGCTTTGATCTTATTTTCCTGCAGATGCTTTTCGATCTCAGCTTTCACCAGGTCATTTTGTAGCTGCCTTGGACCAAGATTGTTGGCATCCTTATACCCCGCCTGAGTAGCAGCGGTCGTGGCGTTCCAGGTTTGCAGATAGAATTCAATAAAAGCTCGCTGTTTTCGAGTGAGCTTTTTTTCTTTCTTTTGAACTTCTGCAGTCACCTGGTCTGAGTCGGTCATTTACTTTTCTTTGGCCGCTTGATGATCTTATCAACCGCGTCATTCAGTCTGGATTCGACTTTGTCATCGTGCTCTTCCAGGCGTTCGGTCAATTTTTCAAGCGAGGCAGAGACCTTTTCCATGCTGGCGCATTCCCGTACATTTTGCTCGGCCAGCCACTTTTGCCACTGGGCATTCAGCTCGTCGATGGATTTCTGCCAACGGTTATTTTGGTCATTCATGAAGTCTTGCCATGATTTTTGCTGCTTTGCAAACCACGAAAGAAGCGTCACCACCATGACAATGAATAAGACAACAAAAACTGCCTGTTCCCAAGCGGTAAACGGAATGGTCTCTGCCATGGGATTCCCCGATTATGAAACAGCCGGGCTGACCCCGGTGACTTTGGCTTTGTTGAATTCCTGCATCACCGCAGCCTCGATCATGGTATCGAGAGTGGCCAGATCAACCGATATCCCCTTTTGCTTAAGCCAATCGGTCGCCTTGTCAATCGCGTAATTTTTCTTGTTGATCGCGGCATCTTTCAGATGAACTTGCTCAGCGGCGAGAACGGCAGCTTTGACCGCCTGTTCGATAGCCCACTGAGTATTGTTGGAGAGGTGCGCGGTGGCTTCTTTCAGCCGTTTGCTGAACCAGGCGATCACATACGCGGCGATGGCCGAGACGAGCGCCGGCAGCACCAGCTGGAGAAAAAGCTGCAGGAACGACACACCAAAGTTCTTCAAAATCTCGATGGTAGACATTTGACCCTCCTTCAGGTCATCATCCCCGCCAGGGGATTAAAATAAAAAACGCCTGACATCGGCTTGAAAGCCAATTTGTCAGGCGGTAAACCCTGAATTCCCTATTCAACTGTTCGTTACAAAAACATTATAGCGTAATATTAATATTATTGCTACGCCTCATCAGGAAAATTCAAATAAACAAATTCTCCAAATAACTCTTTGGCTTTATTATCGTAAGCCCTTGCGGCTTCCTCTTCTGTAAGGAAATATCCCAAGGAATATCTTTTGTTACCAAATTGCAGATAGGCCTTCCACTTCTTAATTCTCCAACCATCTTTACAAAAGGTAACTCCTTTATATTTTGATGATGCAATTTTTCTCTTTTTCCTTTTGTTCATCTGATTGCTTGAATTTGAACAAACCCTCAGATTTTCTTTCCTATTATCCAAAGTATCATGGTTGATGTGATCAATTTGTAAATCGTCAGGACAACCCATAATTACTCGATGCATTAACAATATTTTTGTGTTTCCTTCAACTATTGCTTTTCTTTGAGCAAAGTAATTATTATCCTTTTTCCGATTTGCATACCAGTTAAATTGTGAAAGTTCCTCAAAATTATCATCATCAACAATTGCAAACTTCCCCTGGGTCAATTCAATTCTTTTCATTTGTACGCGGACCTCAATATTATTTTACAATAACATCCCGAATTGGACAAAATATGTACTTTCCGCCTCTTGTTGACTGTTGCCAATATATCAACCAAAAGATCACATTCTTCTTCATAGAACTGACAATATCCTCGTTTCCACTCCAGCCAGCAGTGGCTATCGAATAGACATTCCCTTTCTGACTCCAATAACCACAATCTGCATACGTCCATATTGAGTTGATATAAGCCATGAAACAATGAAAGTCCTCAAGTGAGGAAACAGACCATTTTTCGATCTTCTCAAGTTCATCTTCAGTCGGATATCCAAATTCATCCATTTTCTACCTCCAATATTCTTTTACCTATCCATTCCACAACCGCTGGAACAACCGCATTCCCTAATCCTCTAATTCTGTCCACCCTTCCGGGAAACCCATGAACCACTCGCACCACGTTGGGTTCAGCTTCCCATCCATTACTGTACTCAAAAGAGGTGAATATCCTCGTTCCTGTCTCCGCATTTGCGAAGGGCTGGCATTGCATTTCGAATCCATTGCTGTGATCGTTGGGTAGAGTTTTGCGTAACCCGTCAAGGTGAGTGCCTTGCGCCCCCCCCCGTGCGGTTGACGCTGATAATTCCCGTGATCCTGAGCAAGAACGGTAGGCAACAATGAAGACCCTCTCACGGATATGCGATGCACCAAACGCGGCTGCCGGTAAACTTTGCCATTCAGCATCATACCCGCTTGTGGCCAAGTCCCTGAGAACTCTTCCAAAGAACCGTCCATTCTCGCTTGAAAGTAACCCAGGAACGTTTTCTGCCAATACCCATTTTGGCTCAAGATCGCGAATAATCCGCGCAAATTGTGGCCAGAGATCGCGAGTGTCTTCGCTGGCTTTTCTACTTCCTGCGAGACTATGCGGTTGGCAGGGAAATCCTCCACAAATAAGGTCAACTGGGTTGAGGTTGAATTTTCCAACATCTTTGATATCTCCATAGTGGTTTACTAATGGCCAATGCTTTTGTAATACTTTTTGACAATAAGGATCAATCTCAACTTGCCAGGCACACTCCATGCCGGCTCGTTCGAGTCCCAGGTCGATGCCACCAATTCCTGTAAACAAAGAACCAAATTTCATTCCGAAGAATCCATTTTTACAAACTCTAAACTTAACTGTCTCGGCCTTTCAATCGCATTAGGCGAAATCCATAAACACTCCACCTTGTACCCTTGATAATTGGTACGCGCCTTCTTTGATACCATCGTCCACCCCTTATAGAGATCGCGATAAAGGTCTGAGTCGTACCCAGAAAGAATAACCATCCCTTTTACCTGGTTCAACAAGATGGCCAGCTTAATGTGATCGTCTGAGGTCATTTCAAAAAAATAGGTTTTATCCTTCCATCTTTCCGACCTGGTAACTGGTAAGTAAGGTGGATCACAATAGAATAATGTGTGCTGATCATCAAATCTTGGAATAACCCTGAAAGCGTCATCATTCTCTATCTGGATTGTTTTTAGCCGCGCAACAATCGGATCCAACCCACTTAGGTTATTCCAATCATCGATGATTCTGCTGCCTCGTGCCAACGAGCGATCATACCGCCATCCGCTTGACCATTGGGTACGTCCACCACCATGGGTTTGCCAGGCTCGAACATACAACCTCCGAGCACGCTCCAAATCATCTTCTGTGGGGAGGAATGAAATCCTTTGTTCTTCCCTTGAGAATGGAGTCATTTCTATTGCCCGAATCAACTCTGCAGGCCGTTCCCTTAATACTCGAAAGAAGTTCACAACTTCGCCGTCCAGGTCATTATAAATTTCATGATAAGACGGTTTCTTTCTCAGTATCACAGACCCCCCCCACCGAATGGCTCGACATAAGTCTGGTGTTCAGGAAATTGAGCAATGATCCATGGAGCCAATCGGAATTTTCCGCCAAAGTAATTCATGGCGGGTCTGATCACGAAATTGTTGCATACCAAATTACCCACTCTTCCCCACTTCCGCTTCTGAACCAACAACGCGTCTGATCAGCGATTCCAGCAATCGATCACTCACCGACCAGTGAACTTCCTTACCGCACTGAGCGCACACTCCGTGCCATTCGCGGGCAATCCCCCCACCCATCTGCAGCCACTCAGTATCTTTGATGATCACGCTGTGGCCAAGCACAGATCCACAATTCGGGCATTTGATTTCACGATTGTCTGCCACTTTATAGTCCTTTTCCCAGGGTGAGGATCGCGTCCAGATTGGAGAGCCCATTCAACCGGCCATAGAGGTTGATCACATCCAACGGCTTTGGAGTGCATGCCCCATAACAACCGCAGATCTGCCTGGTTGTGTCGATCCAGAACGAAGGATGCTGATCATCATGGAACGGGCAGGCGGTCATTTTCCAGCGGCCATCTCTTGAAGTGTTTTCGAGGTTGGAGAAAAATTGCTCGATGCGATACCGCGCCCTGATCTTGGTAACCAGGTCGATGGATGGATCTCCGGCTTTTTCGATGGATGCCCAGGGATCATTCTCGATTGGAAAGACTACAGCAGCCGGGTTGACCACTCCCGTTGGAAGCTCAGTATTAAGCTGAAGTAACGCGGTCGGCAGAATATCTGACAGCGCTTCGACATATTGGATCGGCGCACCCGGGTTCATTTCTGAATAGCTCGCTCCAGATGGATGGATCGAGGGTGGGATCAAAACATACCCGTTGTGAGCCTTGATGTCGATGCCAGGCAACTTACGATTCTGCTCTGGGTGTGGCAGCCGGATGTAGACATGAACCCCGCGCGATGTGCGCACTTTATAAGTGGTCTCTGCAATGTACTGAGTAAATTTGCTCACTCGATTTGCCCATGAAAGCCACCTGCTGTATTCAGGTATCGAATCGAAATCGATCACTACCAGATTCTGCCATCCAACGATCAACCCGATATTGTGCAGGTTTGAGGCGAACCATTTCTTGAGCTCGAACTCTGTAGGGAGCGTGGTTTGATAAGGCTCCCATTTGATTCCCTCCGGACGCTTGTCGCGGTATTGAATGGGAATGGTTGCCACTCCAAACTGTAGCCATTTCATTGCGGTTTCAAAAAGTGTCATAATTCCTCTCGCGTCCAACCGTCCAACCTCGTCCGACCTTTTTAATTAATGTTTTTATTTGCTCTCTGATTTTTTTATTAACGGGTTTTAGGTTGGACTAGTTGGACATGTCGGACAGACAGATTTTTGTTCGGGAAGTCCTTCTTATATAAGTAATCTTG
>CAYWCH010000071.1:5420-10603 GCA_964456715.1 uncultured Anaerolinea sp.
TTTTTGCGTCCAACCTCCGTCCAACCTGTCCAACCTCAGCAATTTTGCTATGGGGTTTTCGCGTCTTTGATGCCACAGTAACCCCAGACCCGTTGACCATTTGAATTGGTTCTTTTCATCTTCTGGCAGCCGAGGTGCGTCATCGCTGATGAAAGTTGCATGGCGTTCCCCTTCGAGTTGCCTTTCAAACCACCTGAGTACGGAGATTCCAGCACACCGATAATTTCGGTGGTGGGTAACCACCAGGTCATATTGGTAGGGTCGATCTTGAAGTTCTTGAGCACCAGGCCTTCCACGATATCGTCCACCTGGTAGAGCTCGTTGATCTCAGCAGCCTTCCGGCTCTCGTCCTGGGTGAGTTTCCAGTTCTCATGGCCAAGGTAAGCCGCCACCGCCTCTGCCCAGATCTGGTTCTTATCCAGGCTGGTGTAACTCCAATCGATCCTTGTGATGTGTGAGATCAGGAACCGCCTGCTGCCGGTGGGGTCTGAAAGGATACCGCTTGTATTGTTGACCGTGCCCACGAATGAAGCCATGGCCGGTTTTCGAATATCATGCTTGGCATACGACTTGCGGACGGTGACCGTTCGTTTCGTCAGAAACGCTTTCAGAGCTTCAACATCAGATCTGCGGGTGGTTGCACCTACCTCTGAGACCTCCCAGATCCAATAATTGATCAGGCGCACGTCAGAGTCTTTATCGTCGACGTTGATCGCACCCTCAATGTAGAACCGGGGCAATGGGCAAAGCCAGCGAACGAATTCGCTTTTCCCAATCCCTTGCGGTCCATCCATCACCAGCATGGGGTTCTGCTCACCTTCGAATACCTTGGCCACAGAGCCGATCAACCATTTCCGAAACCAAACCGAGAAGACTGAATGCGTGTCCGTAAAATATTCAGTTAATTCTTGGATGTGAGGTTTCCCATCATAGTTCAAGCTCGACAGGTAATTCTTTACAGGATGGTACCGATTCATCCAGGCATCGGCAAAGTAAGCATCTTCCATTTCATTGGATTGATGGAATCCAGCATCCCGCATTTGGCTGCGAATCCTGGCTGCCTGCGCATCGGTGATTGGGATATCGTTAATTTCTATCGTATCTGAGCACTCATTCAACTTGAAGGTGTATCCCAGCTGCTTGAGTCCTTTCAGGTAATCCTTTGTCTTGACCCGTTTTTTGCCTTTCTGGGCTTCAAAATCAAGGATCTGTTTTTGCCGTACATTTACTGCTGCCGTCACTGAGAATTGAACGGATTGGTCAAGTCCCGCAATGGCATTTCGCCATGCCGTATCGATATCGATATTGTTACCCAGGTCTGCCGTCATTTGAGTGAAGATCGTTTTCCACGGTTCACCGGTTGGCGGCAGCATGCCTGGTGCTGATTTCAATGCCAGTAAAGTCGCAACCTGCTCCAGACCATCGACAAAATCTGGTTCTGTGCCGTAGGATTTTTCAAGCTCCTCAGCATCTTGAGGTTGAATTCCCGCCTGAAGCAGGCTGCGAAAAAGCGTCGATGTGGTCATTCGTTAATGTCCGCTGGGTAGGAGTGCAGTGAAACCGGCCTGCAGTTCTTTGGCGCGGTCTATGCTCACCGCTTTTCCACCTGTTGCCTTGGCCAGCTTGAACAAAAACTCGCGTCCTGCAGGGTGATCTTCTGGACCGACATAGATCACATCGATTTTGCTCTTGAAGGTCATTGCCACCGACAGAGCTGACTGCTCATCACCCGGTTGGCCATCGCTGATCAAAATGAATTGCATTCCTGGTAGATCAGCAACCTTGACAAACCGCAGCGCCTTGGCGAGATCTGTCCCTGATTTAAGGTAAACTGGAACACCTGCAGGGCAAAACATGGCATCATCCGAGAAGCTGATCACAGCGATCTTCCCTGGTCGATTCTTCTGCAGGGTGATCAGCTCTTCGCAGGCCACTTCGTAGCGTTCCCGCCCTCCCCTTGAGTCTTTTGATCCCATCGAACCGCTAGTGTCTACGATCACGATGGCCTCGGCTGAGAGGAATGATTCAGCAATACTTGAATGATTTTGTGCAGCAATTGCAGAGATTGATCCTGGAACGATTTGATTGTTCATTTACGAACCTCCTTCATTTCAACGATTCCGCGCTTGATCAGCTCACGGCGTACATCAAGCGATTCATAAAAAGTGACCCCGAGTTGCCGTTGCAGATCAACCAGGTTGACCTTTTTCTTTTCAGGATCGACCAGTTTTATTGCTCTTTGAATCAGTTCTTCTGAAATTTCCATTTGCCATCTCCTGTTAGTCGATGTTGGGTAATGCGTTTAATTTCGCAAATTCGCCGTAATATTTGACCGCAGCCTCGTTATACACAGAAGCTGCTTCTTCCTCAGAATCAAACGAACCAAGATAGGTTTGTTTTCTGTTAACTGAAATGGATGCTTGCCATTTCTTTCTGCCTGTTTTTATTTGAGAGACACCTTTATATTTGGAACTCATTGGTTTTTCGCTGACACTTCTATTTTTCTTGTTTTCAGCTTGTGTGCATTTTCGCAAGTTGACTTTTTGGTTATTCAATCCATCCCCATCGCGATGGTCAACAAGTTCGCCTGGTTGTGCATCTGCAATCAGCCGATGCATCAGAACTGTTTTTGTTTTTCCTTTATGCCCTGAACCACGCACGTAGACATTTGCAGCGGCGTATCCGTTGATTAAGGTGGATTTTCTTCGTGTTTCAGGAACATAATGCCAGCGAAAACCACATACTTTTTCAAAATCTTCGTCGTCGATTAACGCGATTTTTTCTTGAGTTAACTGAATTTGTCTCATAGTAGTATCCATTGTTCAACAGGTTCAGTAGCGCCCATCGGCCAACTCGTGACCAATGTAGCACCATTCTCGATCACATCTTCCCAGGCAAGAATTTTTTCAACCGCAAACCGGCCAATTTTTTCTACTCCGCTGCAGAGAATCCATCCGCAACGTAAGGGTGATCTATACCCAGCTTGAACAGATTGCCAGTTGTTCGTTGTTTTGTTTTCTAGAGTTTGCTCAAGCGCCAGGCCTGCATCGTATCGAGCTCGTTTGTTCTGATCACAAAGGATGGAGTAAGCATTTTGGATCTGGATGAACACTTCCTGGGCATTTGGCTCCTTGCAAACATCAGGGTGCCATTGACGCGCTATGCGTCTGAATCCAGCTTTAACTTCGTCAGGATCAGCTGAAGGTCGAATTCCCAATACCGAATACAAAGTAGATTTATTCGTTGGGATCTCGGGTCCCGCTTCAAACCAATCCCGCAGAACGGTTTCAGGAAAGATCAGCGTCCAGTCTTTTTCGACCAGTCCAAACGCAGCGTTTTCACCACCTCGATCCTTGCAGGCTCCGATGTATCGCACCCGAAAAAGCTTTGTTTCCTGTCGGTTGACTGTGTTGATCTGCGGCAAGTTCAGCTTTTCGTGAAAAACATCATCCACGATCCCGGCCAGTACATTTTGGAAAGCAGCCGAGACGACCCAGGCCTTCCTTACCGGGTCAAATTTGCGGTCAGCTGCAGGGATGCGTGATTTTATGCTGGCCACCAAGATCGGGTCGTAAGGGCTGTAGAAAACCAGGCTGCCGTTCTCAGGAACGACCCTGCAACGGCAAGCCTGTACATCTTGAAGAAAACTTATTTGGTGCATTCTTCCTCATCATCAACAGGTTCCAGCGGACGGTAATGGAATAATGTGACATCCACCTTGCCTTTTGGGTGGGTACGTATCGAAGTGGTTGGGTGGCCAGTGGTTGGGAAGTTGATCTCAACCTCTCCCTGGCGTCCTTCAAAATGAACCAGCAATGATTTACCAGGGGGGACGATTACTTTAAATCCGCCGAGTGGTTCACCATAGCCAATGGCTTTGGCAGGTTCGACCGTTCTTTTTGAAAGGGCAGCGATCACATTCTTAAGCTTCATATTTGCCTCTGCAATAAGCCCAGAATTCACAGTAATTCGGGCTGCACTTCCAGCTGGTCGGGTTTTGCGGATATACACCACTCTCGATCCCCTTCCAGACATTTTGGATCATCTGGAAGAGCCACATCACTTCGGTTGGTTTGTGAATGTGCTCATGGATTTGGAATTGAGGCGTTTTAGTTTTGACGAACACATAATGCTTGAAATGCCAGTCGATCTTCACTCCTGCCTGGTTCAGAGCGGCCAGGTAGAAAAGGGGCTGGGTTTCGCTGTATGCTTTCTCAGGGCTCCACGACTTACCAGAAGTCTTCAGGTCGCCGGGAACGCCATCCTGGGTGATAACATCGATGTACCCCACGATCGGGATCGATACATTCGGGACTCTGAGAATGACCTGACGTTCAATCTGGTATCCGACTTCATCCTTGCCCGGCTTAATACTCAGTATCCCGTTGAGGATATCGGGGTTGGTGAAGAGGCGAATCCCTTCATTTGCGAACGATTCAACCGTATCAGATCCAAAGTTGATCTGTTGTTTTTCAAGCTGGACCGACCAGTTCTTTTGCCAAAGAGGAAGTAGATCGCCTTCCCCTTGCAGATGCTGTTCAACGGTTGAATGAAACGCACTGCCGAATGCGAGCTCCGGGGATGTCGGGGTAGTAATCTTATCGACGTACTTGAACTTCCATGCTGCAGCACAACTCAAGTAGGAAGAAATGGATGAATATGAGAGATGGTCAAGATTCATAGTAACCGCCATGGTTGAAAAAATCCGGGGCGGTGGGGAGTGAAGCTGATCCGCCCCGGTGGATTATTATCCCCGTGGGGATGAAATCACGCTTGTTATACGCTCAGTTTGATCGCGACCTTTGAGAGTTCCTCAGCGGTGCCGGGGATCTTCCCTTCGTTGGCCTGGATGATCGCTTCGGCTCCGTAGAGCATCACCAGGTTATCCAGCGATGGTGCAGCATCAGTGACCGCCTGCTGATCAGTAACAGTTGCAGCCATTTGCGGTTGAGGCTTGATCGCCTCGATCTTGGCCAGGTCAACTGATGCTTTTTCAGCTTCGCGATTTGCGATAATGGCACGAAGTTTCAACCGATCATCTTCGTTCATTTCTTTTTCTGTTGGGCTTTCACCGGCTGCCGGTTTGGTCAGATCTGCAGGGTGCCGCATGTATTCGCGGATCGAAGCCCAAGTGCATTTGGGAAGGCGGAGCGGTAATACTGGAATGCTGACAACCCCAGGCT
>CAYWCH010000072.1:0-10568 GCA_964456715.1 uncultured Anaerolinea sp.
GAAGCCCATGATTTTTCAAATGCCCATGAAATGATCTACCTGAGCGCAGACAACCTCACACTGGATGATGATTACACCATAAGTGTGCTATCACATGAATTTCAGCACCTGATCCATGGATATCACGATGCCAATGAAGAGACCTGGTTGAATGAAGGTTTCTCTGAACTCGCAGTCCTCATCAATGGTTATGATCCCGGTGGTTTTGATTATCTTTTTGCCATGAATCCTGACATCCAATTGAATGAATGGCCGAATAACGGCGATACCAGTCCTCATTATGGTTCGGGGTTCTTGTTTACCACTTATTTGCTGGATCGTTTTGGAGAAGATACCACGAAGGCAGTGGTGGCATCACTGGCCAATGGACTTGACAGCATCGACAAGGTATTCGCCGATGAGGGGTTGGTGGATTCCTACACCAACCAGCCAATGACCGCAGATATGTTGTTCATGGATTGGGCGGTTGCCAATTATCTGAACGATACATCTGTCCTGGATGGCAGGTATGCCTATCACAATTACAGGCACTTACCCTCATTTGGCGATACAGAAGAATTGGAAGAATGCCAGACCGGCTTGGAACATCGTTCCGTCAGTCAGTATGGAACGGATTACATCAGGTTTAGTTGTTTGGATAATTACACACTGACCTTTTCCGGAGCATCCATGGTAAACATCCTCCCGGTTGATCCCGAGGATGGCGATACTTTCGTTTGGTCGAATAAAGCGGATGTATCGGACATGACAATGACTCAGCAATTTGATTTCACCGGGGTTAGCGGTGATATCACAATGTCTTATTCGATGTGGTACGATCTTGAAACCGATTACGATTTCCTGTATTTGCTTTCCTCAACCGATGGTGAATCTTGGGACATGGTGAACACACCCGGATGTACAACCGGAAATATCTCTGGGAACAACTACGGGTGTGGATATAACGGAACCACACGAAGTTGGGTTACTGAAGAAGTGGATCTGTCACAGTTTGCCGGGCAAAAGATCTGGCTGCGGTTTGAATATGTCACAGATACGGCAGTCACCGGTGAGGGTTTTGCTGTGGATACGATTTCGATCCCGGCTATCGATTACGAAACCAACTTTGAAAGTGATGGTGGCGGATGGGATCTGCAGGGTTTCGTGCGTATCCAGAATCAGATCCCGCAGACCTTTTTGATATCCCTCATTCAAAAAACCGATGATGGTTATGTGGTGATTCAAAAACAGGTCGCGGCTGGAGAAAAAGTATCATTCGATGTTGAAGATCCAACCTACGAGGGTGTGATCCTTGTGGTCAGCGGGTCAAGCAGGTATTCAAGGCAACAGGCGGAATATCAATTTGAAGTAAGCGAATAAACAAAAAGGCCAGAGTCAAAAACCTCTGGCCTTTTTGTTTTATCCTCTCTGCAATAACGCCAATTTGCTTTGCAGTTCCTGTGATTTGCTTGCGGCAGCATCCTTCACTTCATCACGGATATTTGTACAGTAATCACGGATACGCTCACGCAGGTCATTTCCGGCTACAGGCGCGAAGAGCAGCGCAAGGGCAGTTCCCAGAACACCCCCGACCACTGCTCCCAAGATAAATTTCCAAAACGCACGCATTTACTCATCTCCTGGTCATTTATGACTATATACGTATTATATAACTTTGAAGTTGTAATATCTATACACTGCAAAAAGACTAACTTAATTTTAATCTTTTGAATAACACTGGGGCAATCGCTGAAACCCAAAGGCCGATTATTGCATACCGGATGAATCTTAACCCCAAGGCTAGCCAGACGGGATTTTCTGGAAGGATCAGTTTTAGTCCCAGGTAAAGAGCCAATAACCCGGTCAACCCGATGAAGTATCGGATAATTCGAGAACTGAAGGACCCGGAAACGGTCATTTTCTCTTTTTTCTTCAACATCCAGGCGTACCCGCTGGCGAAACCGAATAAAACGCCGCTGATCGTGTAGCATCCCTCGAGGCTGAAAGGATCGGGAGCGACTCCAACCGAAGCGATGGATAGATTCCTCCATTCATCCGGCATTACCCAACTGGATGAAATAGCAACCGAAGCATACCCCAGTGCAATAATTGTCGCTGAGATAAGAAAGGTTATCAAAATTTGGATGGCGAATGATTTACTGCTGACCCATTTTGAGAATGGTTTATCCAATAGGATGAAAAGAACCACCAACAAACCGCCAATCAACCAGCCGGTAAGAACATCGCGCGTGAAATGCATCCCGAGGTAGATTCGTGAAAGACCGATAAAAACCACAGCGGCAATGCTGATGATCGTTAGCCATTTCTTCTTGAATTTTGCTGCAGCCAACCCCCACATACTGGCAGCTGTCTGAGAATGGCCGGATGGTAAACCAAATGAAGTCTCAGTGGCAAAAGCTTTTACTCTCGGATCCACCCAGAAAGGTCGCGGACTATGAAAGAGAACTTTCAGGTAACCATTCAAACTGTTTGTTGCCACCAACATAATCCCAATTCGAAAGCCGATGACCGGATCGATACACCAATAGATGGCAGGAAGCGCGAGAATGAAGAAGCTTTCCGTCCCCAGAAAAGACAGATCTGCTGCCAGGGGTTTAAGCCAAATGCCGAGATTCTGAAAGAAGATGTTGATTGTTAATTCAGATTGTAGTAGTTGATCCATCGGGTTTCTCCTTTAAGAAAATTTTCTGTTTGTTCAATGGAATCATCACTTATGGTTGCCCAAGATATGATCGGATTTTTAATGCGCGCGCTTCGGCAAGACCGGGAATGGCCTCCAGACAATAAAACGGGCCGGTACCTTCAACAGAAATTGATGCCATGGCACATCCCCAGACCAAGGCTTGAACGGGATCGTACGATCTCTTATACTCAGAAAGCCATGCTCCTGCGAAAACATCCTCAACACCAGTTGGATTCAACCAACGGTTGGGGTAATTCGGAAGACTGTACCGTTTCTTGCTGGCAGCATCATACATCAAATATCCCTTCAACCCGCGTGTAACAACCACACGTTGGCATCCCATGTCTGTCACAATCTCCATCATTTCCCAGATATCCTTGGTCTGAGATTTGCACAAGGAGGCCAGTTGGTTTTCAGTCGGTGAAAAAATCGCAGCATCTTTTACGATCACGCGCAATTTGTCAAGGTATTCGGACGTCATATATTGATCGGAGGGAGAGACCGATAGGGTATTCATGGATCCGGTTTCAAGCAGGTTGACTATTTTTGTTTGCGTAGAAAAATCCAATGGGCAGATATGCGCCGCCGCGATATCGAAAAATTCACGTGGCAGATGAATCTTCATCTGGCTAGCCGCGTCACCCCAAATGCTTTCGCCAGACGTGGACTTGTCAGGGTGATATCCCAACAATTCACGCGGGAAGGTTAACCCATGACTGGCATAATGCGCCACAGGGTTATTCATATCAAAATGCTCCTCATCGCGCCAAACGATGAAACGTCGGTGATCGAAGGGTACCCTTGTTTTCAGGATGCCGCGACCATCGAACCCCTTCTTCTCGATTGACGTCAACCAATCGGTCGAAAAATCGTGATTGACCCGGCTGATCAATCCCACCTCATTAATTCGTGATTTTACACCAGCTGCAGAATATAGAACCGCGCCTCCACAGATATGGGTATGGGTTTTTCCGTTTATGTCGATGAGGTATTCGTCAGCGAGGTTACCCACGACGATGGTATTGATGAACGAAGCTTTGGGCATTTTCGAACGAATTCTTTCGTATAAGACTTAATTAATGTGGATTACTTGCCAACCTCAATGATTTGTTTGATCATGGTGGCCAGATTAACCCCGATTTTCATCTTGTCTTGGGAGGTCATTTTATTGTTTGTGCCATCCGGTCTGGTTTTGATATACAAAAAAGCTGTCAATAGCCCGAGGATCAATCCGCCTAATCCACCCAGAATCAATATTTTATTCTTCCAGCAGCTGTTTTCGTCCATAATACTCCGTCATTCTTTCATTCTGATTGATTGGAGAAATTGGTTTATTGCAGCAGTGATCGATTTGATCTTGATCATCGGTAATGAGCAGATCATCGCAAGTTGAGAAATCTGACTGGAGATTCTACTCACGGTTTGCTGCACATTTGAAAATAATAGCGGGAGTGATTGGTTGGCTTTATGAAGGAGAGTCGATAAAACCAGAATGATAACGAGGCTTATCAAGATCAAAGTTAACGATACTGCCATGATTAAAATGATCGCAATATCCACTGGTCTGGAATCTTGAGCCAGTTTACCTGTTACCGCCAAAATTACGAGGAGAAAAAGCGATAGTAACAAAACTGCCGAAACAAGGATAGGAAGCAAGATTTCAAGAAAGAACTGTTTCTTATGGTTTTGGTTTGTTGGCCTTCTGATTTCTGAGTCTGCTTTCATAAAGAAATTTTAGCATAAATCAAGCGATACATTAAAATGAAAAGGAAGGTATCTAAACGAATATTGATGATAAATTGTGGAAATGTCAAAAATCATGTATAATTTTGCAAGAAAGAAAAATAGCTGGTAAGTTGAGCTATATTGGCTGATCGATTTGGAATATAAGGAAGCTGAGTTTTTCACTCCATATGGAGTTTGAATGTTACTCGTTATGATGAGCGAAGATACTTTAAGGATTTCAAAGGGAGACCTAAGTTTCTCTCTTTGTGATTTACTTGATCAAAGGGATGGAAAGATTGCCTTTGAAAAAGTATCCCAATTAATTATCCACAGGGATTGTATCCGGGTATCTCTACTGGAACCACTCGCGTGATTCATTCGTAACACAGTGAAAAACCAATAAAGCTGAATATTTCAAATCGTGCAGCCAGAACTTGATAATTGTTTTTGGCTGTTTGTTTTTAATTATGGTAGAGAAGACGATCACCGCAATTGTCACCCAGAAGAAAAATCCGGATAGGGTAAGCATTTATCTGGAGGGTGATTATGCGTTCGGATTATCCACGATCGTTGCAGCCTGGCTTCATCCGGGTCAGAAGCTGACGGAACAGAAAATCAAGGAGCTCCGCGAAAAAGATGGCGTGGAAGTTGCCTACCTGAAGGCCCTGAAATTGCTGGATTACCGGGCTAGGACAAAAAAAGAGATCAGTCAAAAACTCAGAGAAAAAGGGTTTGATTCGTACCAGATCGATCCTGTCATTGAACGTCTGGAAAATGCCGGTCTGATTGAAGATGCCCGTTATGCGCAGATGTGGGTTGAGAACCGGAATGAATTTCATCCGCGCAGTCAACGTTTGATACAAATGGAAATGAGACACAAGGGAATTGAGGACGATGTAATTCAAAATGCTCTGGTTGATTCTGCCGATGATCTTGAACTGGCAACGCGGGCAGCAAAACAGCAAATCCGGAAATACCGGGACCTTGAATGGTCGGATTTTCGAAAAAAGCTGGGCGCCTTTTTGATGAGGCGCGGTTTCTCTTATGGAACGATTGCTCCAGTGGTCCAATCAATGTGGGAATCAGTGCAGGAAGACAAGAGACAACCTACGATTTGAGGAAAATGGAAAATGCCTACTATATTTCAAAACCCGATCATTCTTCCCGTATTAATCAGTATCATTGCAGTCGTAGTTTTGACGATTGTATTCGTCAAAATCTTTACAGACAAATTTAAACAGGAAGAAAAGGCGAAAGCCGATAACACCATCCAGGCTGCGGTCGAAAAAGCAAAACTGATCGAGATCGAAGCCAAGGATAAATCCCTGAAGGTAATGCAGGAAGCCGAGACAGAATCGCAGCGACGCCGCGCTGACATCCTGCGCGAGGATGACCGGCTTCAAAAGCGTCGCGCTGAATTGGATCACCGTATCGAGCGTTTGGAGCAGCGTGAACAAAACTTGAACAAACGGCAGAGCGCCCTTGATAAGCGTGCCAACGACATCGAGAAGATGTACTCAGACCAATTGGAAGAACTCCAGCGCATCAGCCAGATGAGCATGGATGAAGCCAAACAGGTCCTTCTTGCCGAAGCGGAAAAGGAAGCACGCAATGACATGGCGCGGATCATTCGCCAGATTGAAGGGGAAGCCAGAGCGGAAGGTGAGAAGAGGGCTCGCGAGCTGATCGCCGATGCCATTCAGCGTGTCGCCTCAGAACACGTGGTCAGCGTTTCAACCTCTTTGGTTTCGCTGCCGAATGAGGAAATGAAAGGCCGTATCGTTGGCCGTAACGGACGCAATATTCGCGCCTTCGAACAGGCAGCCGGCGTGGATGTGATCGTGGACGATACTCCCGAAGCGGTAACGATCTCCTGTTTTGAACCGGTGCGACGCGAAATCGCCAGACGTTCGCTGGAACGGTTGATCGTTGACGGCAGGATTCACCCTGCACACATTGAAAAAATACTGGCGGAAGAAGAAAAAGCCGTTGACCACGCCATTGTTGAAGCTGGCGAGGAAGCAGCTTTTGACGCTGGTGTGGCAGGCCTGCACCCTGAGATTCTTAAGATGCTTGGCCGGTTGAAATTCAGAACATCCTACGGTCAAAATCAACTTTCTCATGCTGTTGAAGTTTCGAAACTATCAGCGGTGATTGCGGCTGAATTGGGTGCGGATGTTGAGATATCACGAGCCGGTGGTTTGCTGCACGACCTGGGCAAAGCCATGGATCACAATACTGACGGTACCCATGCCCAGCTTGGTGCGGAGTTTGCCAAACGGTACGGTGTGAGCGCGAAAGTGGTCAATGCGATGGCCTCGCATCATCATGAGGTGGAGCAGGAGTCCATTGAAGCCGTGATCGTCGAAGCCGGTGACGCCATCTCTGGCGCGCGCCCCGGTGCCCGCCGTGAAGACCTCGAGCAATACATCAAACGTCTGCGCGCTCTCGAAGAGATCGCCAACTCCTTCAAAGGGGTCGGGCAGAGCTATGCCATCCAGGCTGGACGCGAAGTACGCATCATTGTCAAACCGGAAGAGATTGACGATCTTGCCTCCGCGCGCCTTGCCAGAGATATCGCCAAAAAAGTGGAAGAGACAATGCAATACCCCGGGCAGATCAAGGTCACGGTCATCCGTGAAACCCGCTCAGTGGATTACGCCAAATAACGAAAATAGATCTCCGGTCAGTAAAAATGACCGGAGAATTTTTTTATAAGAATGGATTGTTCGCTCGTTCTTCATCAACTGTGGTTGCCGGTCCATGCCCTGGATACAAGACCGTATGCCCGGGTAAAGTGAGGATCTGCTGCTCAATGCTTTGAAGCAATTGGTCCTGATCGCCGTCTTCCAGGTCTGTTCGACCAATGCTGTGGTAAAAAATCGCATCACCAACAAAAGCACCATTCAAAGCTTCGCAGTAATAAGTTAATGACCCTGCGCTGTGGCCGGGTGTCAGCCTTGCTTCAAATGATAAACCACCCAAGGTAATCAATTCATGATCAGAAACGAACTGTAAAGGCGCGTCCACCTTCAGGTCGTCGTGCAAGAATTTCTTCATTCCTCCGCCGGTCTGCCAGAGTTTGACATCGTAACCGTGAAGGCATACTGATTGAATCGAAGGAATTTTGCGCAATAATTCAGGAACTCCGATGAAATGATCAAAATGGGCGTGGGTGATCAATATCTTTTGAATATCCAGATGGTTATCTTGGATGAATCGAGTAATGGTCTCAGATTCGAAAGAAGGATCGATCACAACACCTGTCCGTGTCAGTTCGTTGTAAATGATGAAGACATTATTTTCAATTGGACCGCAGATAAAACTCTGAATTTTGTTCAAAAATAAAGCGAATCCCAATTTATGATCGCGAGGTTAGTTGTTTTTTTCTAGAAATCAGTAAGTTTAATATCAGCAGGAGTAGCAAGACTGCCATCGAAATCTCATACATCAGCGCTGGCGCGGTTTTATAGAGAATCCCTGCAATGACCGGAGCCAGGATGATGGCAAACGAATTTATTGTCTCAATGATCCCATACAGCAATCCCGTTTGACCGGGATGAACCATTGTTCTTGCTTCGGCGAGAGCCATGGCCCGGTACAGTCT
Organism: uncultured Anaerolinea sp.; assembly: GCA_964456715.1. Classification (GTDB taxonomy): domain Bacteria; phylum Chloroflexota; class Anaerolineae; order Anaerolineales; family Anaerolineaceae; genus UBA6107. The sequence continues at coordinate 8,016 of CAYWCH010000072.1, forward strand.
GAATCCGCCGATAAAGAAATATCCAATCCCAAAAAGCCAGGTGGTCTTGCCAAACAGGAAGATTCCCGAAAATGTGACTATCCAGAGTTGACCGATTACCATGCCTGCTAGTGAAGACATGCTGCCGAGTACCAGGGTGGCCACAGCGGTTCCGAGATTGCCGATGGATCCCATCACACCAATGGTCGAAGGAGAGAGATTCTGTTGGTTCTGCAAGAAACTGGGCGTGAAGGGTTGCGGCAGGTAAAGAGCGAAGACTGTTATGAACAATGTTGCCAGAAACATCAAGAAGCGCGGGTTCTTGAGAAAACTGGTGACCGGGAACGGTTCATTGTGTTCAGCAGGGTGGATTTTGGCTGATTTCTTCACGAAAAGAATGATGATCGTGGAGATCAAAAAAACCGCTGCTGCGATGAAGTAGATCGATCTGAAACCAAGTTTATCGGAGATCAATCCGCCGATCACCGGGCCGATTACAGCACCAAGATTGTACATCCCAGAAATGAACGTCAAGGTTCGACCCACGCTCAAATTGCCGCGCGAGGAAGTGACATACACGTTCATGGCAATCGCGCCAAAACCGGTCATCCCATAGAGCAGGTAGCCGATAACGAAGACAGTCAGTGATTCGGCCATTGCCATCATCGCGGCAGCCACCACACCGATGAACCATGAACTCCACATGATGTTGCGGGATCCGAACTTGTCACACAGTAATCCGGTGGGGATGAGTGTCAGTGCCAGCATCACACCAACACCACCGAGGATGCTGCCTATCGCAATGGAATCAGCGCCAAGCTGCTGCAAATATAATGGTTGGAAATATAGAAAGAGGCTTTCACCCAATCCCCACATTAATAGAGAAAGAGCAACCAGTAATAGATTTCGATTCATTTTATTCGTATCGTCTTCTGAAGGAAGTTTTTAACAGCAGAAAATACGACTTCCTTATCGAGGTCCTTAATGATCACGTGACCACTGTCGTTCACCCAGAGCTTTTCGATCACTTTGGAGGTAACATGTGAACTCAAGTAATCCATGCTCTCAGGGGGTATCGTATGATCTCCATGGGATTGTCCAAAGAAAACCGGCACATCGATTTTCGAGATCTCAGACCGCAGGGTGGATAGCAATTCCTTCAACTGCAGCACCGAAGACACTGGGAAATATGGGTAATCAATATGGCTCGCGGGTACTGCCGGATCATGCCAATCTGATTCACCTTTGAACTCTTTCAGATTCATCCAGGAAATCAGTGGGAGGAATTTGATGCGGGGATCACGCGGCATATCGAACGGTGTTGAAAACGAGAACACAGCATCCACAGGATACCTGGCAGCGAGGATCAAAGCCAGCGCTCCGCCCATGGATAAACCCATGACTACCTGGTGTTCACTGCAACCCTTTAACAAATTGAGGCCATCTTCCGCGGATGCGATCCAATCCCACCAGCGCGCTCGCAGCATATCCTCTGGGTGGGTGGCATGCGCAAAAAGCCGCGGCGCCAAAACTGTATAGTTGGCATCGACCAGAGAGCCGGCCAGCGGCAGCATTTCATTGGGAGTACCTGTATAGCCGTGAAGGAGCAAACATCCAATCGGTCCGCGTTTGATCAAGAAAGGTTCTGCACCTGAGATCACTTCCGGGGTTTCATCCATACACCTCTCCTTTTCTGAGTATTTTAGGTTCGGCTCACAAGGAAAAACTTAATCAGACCTAAAGGTGAATTAATTCCCTGGGCAGATCAGTTAAGGCTCTTGAGCCATCACCGGTAACGACGACATCATCTTCAATCCGGACTCCATTGCGGCCGGGGAGATAGATACCGGGTTCAACAGTGTAGACCATGCCGGGGAGAAGAGTTTGTGGATTCCCTGCGAACATGTATGGGGGTTCGTGTTCTTCCATACCCAGGCCGTGACCGGTGCGGTGAGTGAAGAATTTACCGTAGCCCGCGTTTTCAATGACCGTACGGGCGGCGTCGTCCACTTTGCCGGCAGCAACCCCGGGTTTCCCGGCTGCCCGTCCGGCAGCATTGGCTGCCTGAACAGTTTTGTAGATGGTTTCAAATTCCGGATCGATCCCGCCAATGGCAAAAGTGCGGGTGATATCCGAGAAGTAACCGTTATATGCTGCTCCCCAATCAATGACGAGCAGATCGCCTTCGACCATTTTTCGATCTGAGGGGGTCGCATGTGGGTTGGCGCCATTCGGCCCGGAAGACACTATGGGCGCAAATGGAAGCTCCGGGTCATTGCCGAGCCGCAGCATGTTGATCACGAGTTCTGAGGCGATCTCTTTTTCGGTGCAGCCAATTTTGATTGATGACAGTGTGGCTTTCAGAGCATCCTGGGCGATCTGGGCAGCTTTTTGCATGCAGGCCAGTTCTTCATCATCTTTTTGGATGCGAAGATTGGATATGATCTGATTCGCGTCAATGAATTTGGCGCCGGGAGCAGCCTTCTGAAGATAGCATAATTCCTGGAAACGCATCCGGGTACCTTCAACGCCGATGATTGCGTTTTGTGAATCGATTGATTGAAGCGCTTTATC
>CAYWCH010000073.1:0-10550 GCA_964456715.1 uncultured Anaerolinea sp.
GAGATATGCTGTTCATAATACTGTTTTTTTTGTTCTTTTTTGGAGCACTTGCCATGAATCGCCTCGCGTGATAAGGATAGTTTATGGGGGCTGTACTCTCAAAACCTATCAGCGGACTTGCAAAGGCTATCACACACCTTTTCGAGGGAGGTCTTGTACAACCGCGTTGAGTATAACCCGGTTGCGGTTTTTGCAAAGGGGTTTAAAAGACCCCGTCATGAACGGGGTCCGAAGCTATTTTTCCTTTGGAGCGGTAGTGGCTGCCGGTGCTGACGGGGTGGAACTGGTCTCAGCGGGTTTGGCCGCCTCTTTTTTCTCTTCGGCAGGTTTTTCTTCGCTCTTTGAGCTGTAGTTCATGCCGGAGGGGGAGCGGTGATCGGTGGCGTAAAACCCCGAACCCTTAAAAACGATCCCAACCGGTGTATAAACCTTATGCAGCGATTTCTTGCCGCATTCGGGGCACAGGGTGAGTGGGTTGTCTGAAAATTTTTGGGTCGCGTCGAATTGGATTCCGCAATTCTCGCAACGATACGTATAAACTGGCATTCTTACCTCTTTTGATCGGCCTTACGGTTAATCCTACGTATTATAGTCCAATTAATGAAGCGGTCAAGTTTTGGTTATCAATAAACAACATTCAAAAACCGTTTTTACTCATATATAAGTAATCCGTTATCGTTAGAATTCATAAAGAATAAAGTAAACGACTTATTAACTAATGCAATAGAAAAGAGCCGTCCCGGGTATTTTGCAGACGGCTCTTCGCGATCAATCCTTTACGTTATTTTACTTTTTCAAGCGGAATTCCCAACGCGTCAGCAACACCTTTTCCATATGCAGGGTCAGCCTTCAAGCAATTGCCAATGTGCCGGATTTTGATGAATTCCGGCGCATCACCCATCGCCCGGGCAGTATTCTCGAACAACACTTTTTGCTGCTCTTTATTCATAAGGTTGAAAAGTTTGCCGGGTTGAGTGTAATAATCAGAATCATCCTCGCGGAAATTCCAGCTATTTGCTGCTCCAAAGATGTCCAATGAGGGATCTTTATATTCGGGCTGTTCCTGCCATTCATCAAAACTATTCGGGGTATATCCGATCAATGATCCATGGTTACCATCCACCCGCATCTGACCATCTCTGTGAGAGGGATGCGCTGGAGCATTCTTTGGACTATTGACTGGAATCTGGTGGTGATTGACTCCAAGGCGGTAACGCTGCGCATCACCGTAAGCAAAGAGACGACCCTGCAGCATCTTATCCGGTGAGAAGCTGATGCCGGGGACGACTGCGCCGGGGTTGAAAGCGGCCTGCTCTACATCCTGGAAGTAATTCTCGGGATTGCGATTCAACTCAAGCACACCTACTTCGATTAGTGGATAGTCTTTGTGATACCAGACCTTGGTCAGATCAAAAGGATTGTAGGGCATATTCTTCGCCTGGGCTTCGGTCATCACCTGGATGTACATGGTCCATCGTGGAAATTCACCCTTTTTAATGCTCTCAAACAGATCGCGCTGATGGCTTTCGCGGTCTTTGGCGATGATCGCTTCTGCTTCCTGGTCGGTCAATACTTTGATTCCTTGCTGCGTGATCAAATGGAATTTAACCCACACGCGCTCATTTTTGGCATTGATCATGCTGAAAGTGTGACTTCCAAAACCATGCATGTGCCGGTAGGAATATGGGATCCCGCGTTCGCTCATGGTGATTGTCACCTGATGCAGAGCTTCGGGCAGCGATGTCCAAAAATCCCAGTTATTTTTAGCTGAACGCATATTCGTCTCAGGATCACGCTTGACAGCCCTGTTAAGATCGGGGAATTTATGCGGATCGCGCAGGAAGAAGACTGGCGTATTGTTGCCAACGAGATCCCAGTTCCCTTCTTCGGTATAGAATTTCATGGCGAATCCTCTAATGTCTCGTTCTGCATCAGCGGCACCACGTTCGCCGGCAACCGTGGAAAACCGCACAAAAACCTCGGTTTCCTTACCAACTTTGGAAAATATATTTGCTTTTGTGTATTTCGTGATATCGTGGGTCACGGTGAATTTGCCAAAAGCTCCTGATCCTTTAGCATGCATGCGCCGTTCCGGGATGACTTCGCGGTCGAAATGAGCCAGCTTTTCCTGATACCAGACATCCTGCATCAGTATTGGGCCGCGGGGACCGGCAGTGATGGCATTTTCGTTATCAGGTACTGGCGCACCCGCGGCGGTGGTAAGTTTCTTGATCTTTCCCATTTTTCACTCCTTTTTCTCAAGTTTTAAACAAATGGGGCAAAGCCCGCTGAAATAAACGTTCTTTTCATCTATCCTAAATTGGACGAGATCACTCACCGGCATCTCGTCAATTTTGATATTAAAGTTAAAAATGTTACCGCAGTGGCCGCATCGAAAATGGCCATGATTATGAGTCATAATGTCATACCGTTTCTCCAATCCATCCATGCTGATCACCCGCACCAGTCCCGTTTTTTCAAAAGTGTTCAATGTGTTGTAAATGGTGGCTTTTGAGAGAGACGGTATCTGATTTGTAAGGGTAAAGTGGATCTCCTCGATGCTTGGATGGTTTTGCGCGGTTTGCATGTATTCAAGCACTTTAAGCCTGTGAATGGAAGGCCGTATTCCTTTTTCAAGCAGCACTGATTTCAAAGAGTTGATAGAAGGTTTCATATTTTTGTAATATGTATCAATTTAGAAGAACTCTAAATATAGATATATTATACCTAAATAATCATAATATTCAAGTGCCATTTTTGCACGAAAGCCTTATAGGCAAGAACAGTATTTAATTCAAACTAGTTAATTATGAGGTATTGGAAACTGGAATAAACATAAAGTTAATGTGACCATAAACTAATGCCTGATCATGGTTTCATGTATAATCAAAACAAATGTTCGATGAACTGAGGTATCATGCCGCTGAATTACGTTGATTTGAAAAAACAAGTCACTGACCTGGGCGAAGCAACGATGTTGCGCAAGGAAGAGCTGGCTGAGAGACTTAAACGCTGCCGGGTGCAGTTGGAGGCACACGCGGGGGATCTGGTGCTGCTGCAGAAGATCGTGGAAGAAGCAGCTGCCCGCGAGCATGGACTGCGCTGCGCCATCCCCGTCAGCGAACGGCTTGATACCCACCTGCCTGCCAGGGTTGACGTGCCCGAACATGTGCTGTTGGCTGCGGACGGTTCGCAAATCACCCCTGACCCCCACGCTGCGGTGTTTTACGGCCTGGTGAACGTGGGTGTGTTCCGCATGAGCACGAAGGCGGGCGAGATCCCGGAAGTGCATTCGTGGTCTGAACTGATCTTCGAAGGGGAGAACCCCGGCGACAGCGAGTATATCTCGGAAGATCTGGTGAGCCTGCGGCGCGACACACGCGAACGCCGGATCATGGCTGAACTGGCGAAAAAGGAGTCCGCGCCGTTGGTGACGCTCACCGACGGTCCGCTGGAACTGTATCACGAACCGCGCGGGGAGAAGAGCTTCGAGAAATACTTCAAAGAATACCTGGCCGCGCTGGACGATCTGGCGCTGCTAAACACGATCACCGCGGGCTATGTGGACCGTCCGCGGGCGGCACTGCTGACGACCACGCTGGAATTGCTTGTCAAAAATGGGAACGACACAGAAGCCGGCGCATTCAAGGGCGTGACCGATCTGATGTTAATGGAAGAGATATTGAGACCCGGAGAGCGGTCGGCAGTGTTCGCGCTGCAGTTCCGCAACGCCGGCAGTTTCGAGGGCCGCAAGGCGCTGCACTTCTTCTATCTCAATGTGGGCAGTGAACGGCTGCCGTCCATCGCGCGGGTGGAAGTGCCGCTGTGGGTGGTCGAGAACCCGTCCGCGATGGAACTGCTGCAATCCGTGCTGGTGGAGCAGGCCAGGCAGGCGGGGATTTCACCTTACCCCTACGCGCTGACCCGGGCTCACGAGACTGCGGTGGTGAAGATGGACGAGCATGAAGCGCTCGAGCGCATGATCGAGAACGAACTACTGGCGCGCGGTCTGCCACCAGCAGTCATTTCACAAAAATTGGCCAACAAACTGGTTGGCAAACGGACGAGGTATTGATATGGAGAAAATCGCGATCGGAAGATTACTGCGTTCCAGCATCACCGGCTGTGTGGTGGGCTGCAATCTAAGCCAGGCAACCGCGCCGGCCTTCGGACAAATGGCGCTGATTCCGCTGGACGAGAAAACCAGCGTATTCGGTCTGATCTATGACATTCACATCGACGACGATGGTCTGGTGCGGCAACTGGTCACCTCGAGCAGTATCAGCCCGGCGGTGATCGAAGACAACCGCGTCAACCGCAACGTGCCGCTGGAGATGAGCGTAGTCTTCACCGGCTGCGAACGCGACGGCAAGATCAGCCATCTGCTGCCGCCGCGGCCGCCGTTGACGCTGGACTCGATTTATCCGTGCTCCCCGGCCGAACTGGCCCGTTTCACCGCGGACGAGCGCTTCGCATATCTGCGCCACCTGCTGCGCAACCAGGAGATCCCCGCAGCGGAGCTGATCGCGGTGCACCTGCGCGAGGTAATCGCTGCGAACCCATCTGCGGCAGGGACGGCGGTAGAAACGGTAATCGCGTTGCTCAAGGACGATTATCCGCAATTGATGGACGTGCTCAGCGCGGTATCCGAAGTGTATTAGAGAGTGGAGACAGCCATGACAGCAAACGATCTTTCCAACAATTCCTCCGAGAGCCTTCAGGCTATCGGTTACGTGGTCAACGGTTCGCTCAAGGCCAACCTGTTCGTGCGCCTGACGGTGCCGGCCCAGTCGGTGCAGGAGGGTGGTTTCGTGGTGCTCGAGAGCGGCGACTGGCTATTTTACGGACTGGTGGTGGACCTGCGCCTGGAGGCGCTCGACCCGCGCTACACGGAAGAGATGGCGATGCGCCGCCTCAGTCCGCGGGTGCGTGAACAGCTCAAGGTGCAGACACTCTTCACCAACCTCGAAGTGCTGCCGGCCTTGATGCTCGAACGCGGACCGGAGCCCGGCGCGCCGGATTACGAGCAATGGCGGGTGGCGCACGCGGAAGATCCGCGCCCGATGCCGATCAAGACGGTGCCTTTCCACCAGGCCATGGCGCGCCTGGCCACCGCCGGCGACGTGGCGTCGATCTTCGGTTCGCCGGAGAAGGCCGGGAATTTCGTCATCGGCAACACCCGCGAGCAGGACCACCCGGTCTGCATCAACCTCGACAAGTTCGTGCAGCGCAGTTCGGGCATCTTCGGTGCCACGGGGACGGGCAAGTCGTTCCTCACACGCATCCTGCTGGCCGGGTTAATCGAGCACAACGCCGCGTCCGTGCTGGTGCTGGACATGCACAACGAGTACGGATTCGATGACACCTCGTCCGATACGGGTGAGTCTGTGGCAGGGCTGCGTTACAAGTTCCCGGCGCGTGTGCGTGTGGTGGGGTTGGGACGCGCCACGACCATTCGCGGCAAAACGCCGGACTGGCACCTGGAGATCGACGAGACGGATATCCAACCGGTGGATATTGAGCTATTGACCCGTGAGTTGAACTTACGCGAGACAACCTCGACGACGCTGGACGCGCTGCAGCACAGCTTTGGCGCGAAGGAGTGGTTCGGCAGATTCAAAGACATGAGAGTCGGTTTGATGATCGAAGATGACGATGGCAAGAAGGTACCCGCACCGGGCAGTGTGGCTTTCTGGGCGAACCAGGAGGGGGTGAATGTGGCTGCGGCCGAGGGGCTGCATTCCAAGCTGGGACGGGTGTTCAACCGGCCGTACATTCTGCGCCGCGGAGAAGACGACAAGACGCCGGATGGGCTCAAGGAAATCATTAAAGCCTTGCAAGCCGGTCAGCACATTGTGCTCAGTTTTGGCGACTATGAGTCCGACCTGGATTATCTGTTGGTGTCGAACCTGCTGACACGCAAGATCCGTGAAGCCTGGGAGGAGAGCACCAACGCGTTCCGCGCGCACGGCAAGAACGAACCGCGCCCGCTGGTGATCGCGGTGGAAGAGGCGCATAAATTGCTCAATCGCGAGATGGCGGCGCAGACCTCGTTCAGTACCATCGCGCGCGAGATGCGCAAGTATTACGTGACCCTGCTCATCATCGATCAGCGGCCGTCGCAGATCTACGACGAGGTCATGTCGCAACTGGGCACGCGCGTCTCGGGTTGGCTCGGGGACGAAGCGGACGTCGCGGCGGTATTGTCCGGACTGGCAGGGCGTGACGCACTGCGCGGCATGCTGGCACGGTTGCAGCCGAAGGAAGAAGTATTGCTGCTGGGTTGGGGGGTGCCGATGCCCATATTGGTACGTTCGCGGAGATATGATGCGAAGTTCTGGCAGGAGCTGCTTGGTCGCGAGTCGGGCAAGTCCGTGGAGCAAAGCATGAAGGATCTGGGATTCTAAAAAGCAATAACCGCAAAAAACGCCAAAATCGCACATAAGGGATCAATGATGAGTTCATTAAAACTTCTTCATCATCGTTATAAATTTGGATGGCTGAACATGTTCACTGGATATATGAGCTGGCTGGTCATCTTTGGGATTCTCGTTTTTGTAATCTATTACCCCTTGCATGTGATCATTGGCGAGAGATCCTCTTTTTCTCCCGGGGGGTTATTGGTATTGTTTCTTACGGCTGCTTTTGGTTTCAGTTGTCTGTTTCTCCGAGCTGAGTTTTACCCCGAGATCGATTCTGATGAAAACGGATTAAGAGTAAGTTTCTTGTGGTCTAAATTGCAGGTGGGTTGGGAGCAAATCACAGGATACTATCCACTTTTTCATTTGGGTATCATAAAAATATTTGTATTGAGAACAAAAGCACTGACCCCATTGCATTATTTATATGGTCTCGTTTACGGGTTAACAATAGCCCCATGTACGATAATTTCTCCGGCACTGAGCAATTTTGGCGAGCTGGAAAAGCGTATCAAGTCAGCAATATCAATTAATCAATTTATCAGGCAATCGGATTCTTTTAGATAGCATTTGCATTTTCTCGGGTTATCATATGGAACAAACGATACGAAAGAAATAAGTAGGGGCGACCGGCCGGTCGCCCCTACATGTTTATTGTATTTAATTGAATAGTATTTCGCCCGTGATTTATCGCGAATATAGCGTTTTTCGCGGTTATGGTTCTTGCGTTTCTCTGTGTTTCTGCGTGAGTTAGGCTTTACTTCGGCCAGATGGCCCAGATGACCAGGGCGGTGACGATGCCGGTGAGGGTGCCGCCCATGACTTCGATGGGGGTGTGACCGAGCATTTCTTTTAGTTGTTTATCACTGATCGGTTTCCCTTCAAACAGCTCTTTAAAGATCAGGTTAATCCGTTCTGCGTGGATGCCAGCCTGGCGGCGCACACCAGCCGCGTCATAGAGCACCACCATGGAGACAGCGATGGCCAGGGCAAAGGCAGAGGTATCGAAGCCGCTGAAGAGGCCGATGCCCAACGTGGTCGAGACCATGAGGGCAGCATGCGAACTGGGCATGCCGCCGGTGCCAAAGGCCTGTACCAGGTTGATCTTCTTATGGATAAAGTAGTATGTAGGGATCTTTAAAATCGAGGCTGTGAGCCAGCCGGCCATGCAGCAGGCCAGTTCACCATAATTTGTCCACCAACTCATTATTCTTTCTCCGGGGCGGCAGGGGCAGCATTGGTCAGTTGCTGAACTTTCAACTCAGCCTTGTCGAGCATTTCTGCACAATATTTTGATAACTTCTGACCGCGTTCGTACAATTTCATGCTGTCATCAAGGGATTGTTGATTGGTCTCCAGAGCTGAAACGATCTCCTCCAATTCCTTGTATGCCTGCTCGTAAGTTAAATTATCAAGACTTTCGTCCTGTATCTTGTTCATTTTTGTGCTCCTTCGTCCGGGCTGCTCACCCGGGCGTTGAATTGACCATCGGATATCTTAATACTAACACGAGATTGCGGGATTGCCTGCCCAACCCGCCGGACGATTTCTCCGGAGTCGTCACGAACGATGGCGTAACCGCGCTGCAGCACGGCTTCAGGGTTGAGCGAATCGAGTAACTTATGCATGCCGTTGAAGCGCGCGAGGGTATGTTGCAGCATGCCCTGGACGGCGAGGAAGGAACGGGAAGTGAGATCATCCAACCGCTGGCGGTTCTGCTGAATGGAGCGCTGCGGGGAGAGCCGGTCGAGGCTGCGGCGCAGTTCGGCCAGGCGGGAGGCTTCATTATCGAGGCGGGAGAGCAGCACGCCGTCCAGTTCGCCGGCCAATTGACTGATGCGGACGACCAGTTCAGCGCGGTCGGGGACAGCCAGCTCGGCAGCGGCGGTGGGGGTGGGGGCACGCTTGTCAGCGGCAAAATCGACCAGAGTGAAATCTGTTTCGTGGCCCACGCCGCTGATGATGGGGATCGGTGAATTGGCCACAGCGCGGACAACGCGTTCATCGTTGAAGCACCACAGATCCTCGAGCGATCCGCCGCCACGCGCCAGCAGGATGACATCGACGCCGGGCTCGCGGAACAACCGCTGCAAGGCTGAAACGATCTCAACCGGGGCGGCATCCCCCTGCACAGAGGCGGGAGCGAACATCACCTTTACCAACGGATAGCGCCGGCCCAGAGTATTCAGAATATCCTGCAGGGCAGCGCCAGAGGGGGAGGTGACCACGCCGATCCCGGCCGGAGCCGGGGGAATGGGACGCTTGCGGGATTCGTCGAAAAGCCCTTCTTCTTCCAACTTGGCTTTGAGGCGCATGAACTCCTGGAAAAGCGCGCCTTCGCCCACCTGACGAACACTGTCAACGTAAAGTTGGTATTGTCCACCCTGTTCATAGACGCTGATTGCGCCATGGGCTTCGAGCGCCATGCCGGGCTGCAGGGTGAAGCGCAGCCGCATCACCTGCGGCTTCCACATTACACATTTTAATGAAGCAGACTGGTCTTTGAGAGTGAAGTACAAATGCCCTGAAGCCGGGTAGGAAGGGTTGGATACCTCGCCCGATACCCAGACGTCGCGCAGGATCTCGTCACTGTCGAGCAATTCGCGCAGATAACGGGTGATGTCACCGACGGATAAAGTTGACACAGGAAAAAGTGAGCCTTGAAGCATGAATCAAGCATACCTTTCTTGGAAACGCCTGTCAACGAAAAGCGCGTAAATAAATGAATAATCCTCCAGTTGTCTGAAGGCTGGAGGATTATCGCACACTATAGGAGGTTAGTTCAATTTTTGCAGCAACATCAAGAACAGATCGCTCTCGGTGATGATTCCCAGCATCTGTTGTTTCTCGTCCACCACTGGCAGGGAGTGGATCTTCTTCTCCAACATGATCCGCGCTGCTTCGGTCAATTCAGCAGTGGAGGCAATGGTGATCACGTTGCTGACCATTACCTTTTCAACCGGCTGAGCCAGGACTTTGGTGGAGGTTTCGCTGCTGCTTTGCATGACCGGACGTGATGGATCACTGCTCATCAGATCAGTGCGTGTGACCAGGGCAATGATCTTCCCGTCTTCGATAATAGGCAGCGAACGTATGTGCTTGGCGCCCATCAAGGTGTGCGCTTCAAGCAAGGTGGTGTCGCGTGTGATAGTAACCACATCATCGGTCATGTAATCGGTCACGAATATCTTCTTATCGAGTGTCTGGTACATCTTGATGATGAAGCGCAGAAGGTCTGAGCTGGTGAGGATGCCGATCAGTTTGCCGTTCTCAAGCACAGGGAGGGCGTTGATCTTGTTTTCGAGCATGCTGCGGGTGGCATGGAGGATGGTGGCATCGGGAGTAACCGTGAGGAAATCGGTCCTCATCACATCGGCGGCCGTTTCGTCGGCAACATTGATACCGAGGTTCCAGACCTCGTTACCCAGGATTGACAAGTCCAGACGGATCAACACCAGGCGGTTGATCAACCCAACCAGCTTGTCGCCCTTCAGGATCGGCAGCGCACGGATGTGCCGTTCGTTGAAGATCTGGCGGGCTTCGCTGAGTGCCATGTCTGGTGTACCGGTGATGACTGGTGATGTCATCCAATCTTTCACCAAAGAATACGTCATGCAGTTCCCTCCGCAGGTAAAAAGAACCTCCCTGCATTGTCAAGTGGTAAAAAAAGTATAGTAGACATCTTCACTATTAACATCCCAAGAAGCATTCAACCTGCCTGCCCTTTTTGGGTGAGTACCTTTTCATCAAAAATAATGAGAAGGGTTCAAACCTCACTTATAAGGGCTGGGATGCGGTTCTTCATCGAAAACAGTGACCACACCGGCACGCATGGCATAGATCACGGCCTGGGTGCGGCTCGATACCTGAAGCTTGGCCAGAATGCGGCTGACGTGAGAGTGTACCGTGGCCGAACTGACTACCAGCAGGCGGGCGATCTCCTGGTTGCTGTAACCGTGTGCCATGAACTTTAACACGTCCATTTCGCGCTCGGTGAGTTTCTCCACCAGACCTTCCTGTTCCTCGACACCGCTGATCTGTTTGAGCACGTGACCGACGATGGAGGGATGCAGCCAGGCTTCGCCGCGCGCCACCTGATGGATCGCCTGCAGCAGATCGTCTTTTTCGGTG
>CAYWCH010000074.1:0-2466 GCA_964456715.1 uncultured Anaerolinea sp.
GTTTCAAAGGTGTTGACAGGCTGGATGAATCCGTTTTGGATGTATATATACCAATAAAGAAAAAGCAAGTCTTATGAACAACCTGGTTAAGTGTATTCAACAATCCATTGGATATATTGAAGACCATCTGCATGAACCGATCACGATTGGTGATATCGCGGATTCAGTGGGTTATTCGGTTTTCCACTTCATTCGGAGCTTTAACCAGATAGTAAAGCATACTCCCTATGATTATCTGATGCGCAGACGATTAACCAGGGCGGGAATCGATCTTGTTTCAAGCAACCGGCGCATCATTGACATCGCCCTGGATTACTGCATCGGCAGCCAGGAAAGCTTCACCCGGCTTTTCCGAAAGATGTTTGACCAAACCCCAGGACAATGCCGGGCAGTTGGAGGGATAGCCTGGTGGAAAACCTTTCAGGCAAAAACCGCTGAAGATCTTGACTTTAGCTCACAGCTTGATTCTAAGGAAATTCGTCTGTCTGAAATGGAGACAATCCGCTTACAAGGGATGGTGAGCCGGATTGGAGAAGGGCTGATTGACCGGGACGATATCAGAGCCTCATTAGTCACTGACATGATTAAGACATTTCAACCACAAGCCAATCATCATCAGTTTTTGATTTGGTCAAGTATCTCCCGGGAACAGATCGAGTGCGACAGTTATCTTAGATTCTTGATGGCTGATATGGAAGACCATTCCGGTATGTTGATGGAACAAACATTAAATGGAGGCAGGGTGATTGGAGTTGCCATCAATCAAGGCGAGCAGGTCTGTGCTGTGCGGTATTTACTTTCCTCGTGGATGCCAAACCACGAACTGCAGCCGTCGCTCCCATTCTGTCTGATTCTTCGGAAAGGCAATCCCTCTGGTTTGAACAGTAAGGATTCCTTATTCATCCGGGTTGAGGAAATTGATATAGCTGGAAAAGACAGTGGAAATGATCTTGTGAAATCTAAAGTAGTATAAAACCATCAGATTGAACGATTTAGAGATACCTCCTGACTTTCGGGTTACACCATCAACCAGAGTGAAGTGAGCCAAAAACCAAAACCAATCTATTGATCAACAAAATTGCAAACCCTGGTTCTGACAACACAGGAATAACTGAGCAAAACCGATGTCCACCAGACGTGCAGCTCAAGAGCAGTTTATCAAGCAAACACATAAATGTGATTTCTTCTGTTTTTGCCATCTTATACTTTAAAAGTCAGTAAAACAAATTACCGATTTTGGATGTATTATTATTTTAAAGCGTGAGGAATAGTGAGGGATATTGATGAGAAAATCCTCTTTCGTGGTTTTATTCCTTTTCATTTTTTTCTGTTCATCTTCAATCAATCTTGGTTTTGCCTCAGCCAGGCCCGATGACATAATTGATACGAATGCGCTCGACGCTGTTGTGATGGATCAAATGTCGAAACATGGATTGCCGGGTGTGGCATTGGCTGTGATCGAGAATGGCGAGGTGATCTACCAAAAAGGTTACGGTGTGGACGGCAATGGTGACCCAATGACCCCGCAAACCAAGGTCTTCATTGGATCGCAAAGCAAGTCTTTTACAGCACTAGCCGTTGCCCAGCTAGCCGAGCAGGGAAAACTGGATTTGAACGCACCAGTTCAAACTTATATCCCATGGTTTAAAGTAGATGATGAAGAAGCATCGGGGAAAATCACGGTCAACCACCTGCTTCATCATACGAGCGGATTATCGGATTCAGGGTATGGGGTTGTTTTACCAATTGAGACCAGCCCGGAGGAAGCCGTCCGTTCACTCTCTACAGCAAAACTGACAGCCCCTGTTGGCAGAACGTTTCAATATTTCAATATGGGATATACAGTCCTGGCTTACCTTGTGGAATTGAAAAGCGGGCTTAGTTTCGCAGACTATGTGCAGGTAAATATCCTCACTCCTTTGGGCATGGAATCTTCATCAGCTACCCCCGAAGCCATCACCGATATGCCCAAAGGTCATACCCGCATCTTTGGTTTTTCCATTCCAGCAAAAGAAGATATTCCGGTTTATGGTGTAGGTGAGGGTTGGATCGTGTCTACTGCATCGGATATGGCATTCTATGCTATCGAATTCATGGCAAAGAATCCGACGCTGGTTTCTGAAGAGTCGATGAATCGGATTCTTACTCCAGGGACTGGATTTTCCGGGATGGGATGGTTTATTTATGACAACGGATCAAAGATCGTCCATGGTGGGGCAAACCAGACCTTCCGAACGGAGGTGAACCTCTATCCTCACGAAGGTCGAGCCTTCGTATTGCTAACCAACCAAGGATATCAGGTGGACCATTTCATCTCAGCCAGCCAATTAACTTCCAGTGTCGAAGCTATCGTGCGGGGATACACTCCACCATCGATCCAACAAGGATGGTCCGTCAAGTGGATTGGTTGGGCAATCGGCCTGTTTGTCCTTGGATTGTGCGGCTTGCATACCCGGAACATTCTCG
>CAYWCH010000074.1:2476-10529 GCA_964456715.1 uncultured Anaerolinea sp.
GGAGAAAACGCATGAGCAACGCTCCCAAGGCAAAAAGGATTTGGGAGATATCTATCAGTTTTCTCATCCCAGTGCTGATCACGTTGATTGTTTTTTGGCAGGTGAGCAATTTCTATGGAAATCGTTTCAACTTCATCTCCAGTGTGGCATACATGCGCCAGGGCATGCCTGACATATTTATCTTGATGATAATTGGTACTGTGCCCGATGTCATTCAGGGATTCATAAAAATTTTCTTATTGGCGGTTAATAGAAAGGAGGAAAATTCCCGGGTGGCGTATATGAAACCACGAGATGGATTTGTTAAGAATGGAAATCATTATATAAGCCGGTGATCAATCTTTTTACTGTTTGATTGAATGCAACCATCCTCTTTGCCTGTTGATCAAATCTGCCTGATTTTATCTTAAATCCAAAGGAGAGATAAAATGCAAACAGAGAAAATTTGGAAGATTATCGCGATCTTTGAGATTCTTATAGCCAGCATCTTTATCATTCTTGACGTTTTGATTCCAACGCTTATCGTCCTCGTTTTGGTTGTGATTTCATTATTGATCAGACACGAAAAGATCACATCGCTTGGATTCAAAAAACCAAAATCATGGCTGGCATTGATCGTCGTCTCCATCCTTTGTGCAATACTCCTTCAATTATTTGACGTGGGTGTTTTACTGCCCATCCTGAATCGCCTGACTGGATCGACGATCGATTACAGCGGTTTCGCTTCCTTAAAGGGTAATCTCCAACAACTATTATTCATCCTTGCTGTCTCCTGGACATTGGCTGCACTGGGCGAGGAAATTGTGTACCGTGGTTATTTTCAGAAATTGTTGGACAGTGTATTCGGCAAAACTGTGCTGGGGGTTGCTTTATCAATTGGCATCTCCAGCGTGATATTCGGCTTGGCACATCTTGAGCAAGGTATCATAGGTGTGATCGCTTGTACCTTTGATGCTATCATCTACAGTTTGTTGAAGCGAAAATTCAATAACAACCTCTGGGCTTCCATTCTGGCTCATGGTTTCTATAACTCGCTTGGCATGATCATTTTTTACTTTACCGGGCCAATTTATGCGCTTTGGTAAATGATTAAGATAATTGCATCATTATTCTTTGCAGCCTGCTCCGTAGAGCCATCATTTCTGGAGCAATCCATCAGTTTGAATTAAACTGAAAATAAGAATTTTAAATCCAAGAAACGCACAACCTCCGGGTTATGGCTTCTAATCTCTAATCGCGAACTTCGGAACGTACCCGATCGAAGCGAGCGAGATTGATCCTAAGGCTACCTTTTTTACGTCGCCTTTAGGTCTTCGATTTAATCGAACCCGGTATGATTGGTTTGATTTATAGTTCCTGGTATAAAACACTTATGGATTCGATCAGCAGATTGCGCACTCCCCGGTACTGCCGCAGGTGCAGGCCAGCCGTATTGCTCCCAAGCAGTACAGCGCAATACAGAATGGTTTCGGGCTGCTTCCGACGGGAAGCTTTATTTTTTTGCTTTTCTCATATATAGACCAGGTCGGCCTTGTTTTCTGAGTTGGTCCCAAACGGGCATGGGAACTCCGGCTTGTTTTCGCAGGTTTTCAAAGGCTTCGTCCAATTCTGACATTTCTTGAACAGCATTTCGGCAATGATCGCTGGCAACCAGGCGACCCAAAGGTGTTTTTGCCATGATCCATAAGAAAAGGAAAGCTTTAATCCGTCCACCCGCAAAAAACTCTTCTTCACCATCCGGCCGTATCGGATATCCCAATTTTTTAAGCATGGCATGAGCCTCTTTAGTAGCATCAATGATCATTGCCAATTGTTGTTTACTTGCCCCGGGCAGACGGCAATTTACCGCATAACAAACATAAGCGATCGGTAAAATGAAAGCCATGTGACATTTTAACCAGGCATCCATATGCGGCTCAAAAACCAGCCTGATTTTCACCAGTTGAAAAGCAGAGAGAATTTTCGACTTGAGCTCACGTGAGAGCATACCATCCAATGAACCAATTGCAAGCCTGAGCACCGCATGAAAACTGACAACCTTCTCTTCTTCACGCCTTCCGGCAGCCGCTAGAAAGGCAAAAGCAACCTCTCGCAAATCATTTCCAGTTATAAGGATACGCTGCGCGGTCTCTGGAGTTAAATTATTTCCAACCACAATGACATGCTTGCTGCCATTGTTCGCCAATAAAGGTAACGCCTCTTGAAGCTGGCTGAATTGCATGACAACAAAAATCAAATCATAAATGTCGTCGTCCGCGAGTTTCTCAATTACCTTTACCTGATCCCTGGTTGTAACTAACTGGACACTGTGGCGGATGACCAATCCTTTCTGTTCTAAAACCTCTTTCCAATGGCCACGCGCCAAAATCGTCACATCATTCCCGCCATTAATAAGCACATGAGCCAATTCAGACCCTAGCACACCGGCACCATCGATCAGAATAC
Source organism: uncultured Anaerolinea sp. (assembly GCA_964456715.1). Taxonomy (GTDB): domain Bacteria; phylum Chloroflexota; class Anaerolineae; order Anaerolineales; family Anaerolineaceae; genus UBA6107. Next base: position 4,922 of record CAYWCH010000074.1, read on the forward strand.
GCATCTTATCCCATCCTTTCAACCCACTATCGCAAAATAAAGAATACCAAATATCCGATTGAAACCCATTTCAGAAAACAGACATACGATTCGCCAAACAGAGCTTGCACTGCGCTACCAGCTCGGCAATATCTAACCGGAATAGCGCAAATGCCAACGCGGGTAGGGGAATTACACCTGAATTTAACAGAAAACCTGCCCTCTAACAATGGTCCACGTGTTAAGTTAGTCTTGCATGCATAACAACAAACATCAGTCGATACATTATCTTAGAAAATAACATAACTCACTATCGAAAACAATGATACAAGAAGATCCAGAAAAAGAAGACTCGTATGTCAATATCATGTTGTCCCAAAATGAAACTATCTCAGAAGAAGAATTAATTTAAAATAAACCCCAAAATAAACCTCTGATACTGGTCGTCCAGAGTTGCGATCCATCTCAAAATCTTTATGAAGTAAAAACGAGCTTTTCACAACTCTTGCGATATTAACCAACGATCTTTGGGTGACCCCGTTCCACGTTCGGTGTGGCATGAGTGCCAATCTCATTTCGCGTGATTAATAACAGAAAAACCACCAGAAATGAACTGCACCCCTATCTGTTGGTTGTGTCCAGCTTTTGGGGTGCAGTTCAAGCGTTTATTGGAACTTATAAAGACGATCAGATAAGGTGAACGTCTTGAGAATCGCAGGGGTCCAGTGCCACTCCCAACAGATCTACACTGACTTTTACCTTGAATTCTGATTTTTCATTCTTGGCAAAAACAGCCGCTTTGCCAAGTGCGCCCATCATGCCTTTTTCTTCTGCCAGAGATTGATTGCTGGAAAGAGCGAGTTGGAAGGGAAATTTGAAATCGATTACCTTTTGCTCATCCTGTTTGATGTCAAAGGGCTCATTCAGATCCAATTTGCCCAGGGTGTATTCGCGGGTGGTTTTATTTTCATCACGCCCCTGAGTGTACTCTTCGATGAATGCCAGTTTGATGGACTGAACTTTTTGATCGCTTTTCGCTGTGATGATGACCTTGCCGGTAATCTCAGCGCTGGCCTTTTCAATTTGGCCGGGGACCTGTAATTCCACCTTGGCCGTGCCGATCCCTAAACCTTGCTTAAGTTTTCCGAAAAATGACATGATTTTCTCCAATGATTTTATAGTCTAACAAGTAAATTATACATATCCATACCGATCTATTCAATGTCGTCAGGAAATATCCAAAAAAATTACGCGCATCACCAGTTATGTAAAAGGAGGCACATTATATGGAAAACGAAACCAACCCGTATCCGGCGGCCATTGAAACACCACAAAAGGAATAGAAAGTATTACCAGGATACTGGTATAAAGAATGGCCACTCCCAATACTTCACGTCCGTTCTCAGGGAATTCTTTTTTGAGCACCAAGCGCTGAGGCGCGGAGAAAATGCGAGTAAGTAGAGATGGAAGCGGCAATAAAAACGGAGTGCGCGAGCGGTACGCTTCGTATCCGGTTTCTCGTTTCACTTTTATCTCTTCCAACATTGCCACGCAGACGATCACAATCGTCGACAAAAGCCACGGCAGACTGTTGCCAAGATGATAATAGATGCGCGGTCCGCGTATGCGAGAGATAAAAAGCATCACCCCGTAACTCCATAAGATCCAGCCCAGGTACTGTGGATGTCGCGAAAAACGATAGAGACCCCAATCTGCAATTGGTTTGTGTTGTGTGTGTGAATAAATCCATAAGAAAACTCCTCCTATGAATAAAAACAACCCAGCTGCCATAAAGAAATAGATCACAAAGGGTCTGGCATCCAGTCCAATCAACGCCGGAAAATAAACTAACAGCATGTAGGGCAGGTAAGCAATATCACCCAGGTTTAACCAACTAAAAGAAACATCCAGAATAGGCATCCAGATGACCCGCAATATCCCCAAACCAGCCAGAAAAAACATATTGAGGGCGAAATGGCCAAAAACAGGAAGAAAGATGGCAAATGCTCCCAGCGAAGCCAAACGGCGTTTCTCAGCAACCAACCCGATAACGATCAATGCCACGACACCCGTGAAGCAGACAGACCCAATGAGACGAATATGGTTGGATTGGATAAATGTCTCAGTTTCGCTGATTTCAATACTCGAATCAGATCCTGGAAAACGAAACTCTTGAACCAACCATGAATTGACCAGCTCTGGCAATTCAATGCTGGCATAAACGAGACCCACGGTGAACACAATGGTGATGAATAGGATCAATAAATGAGAACCGGTTTTTGACGCCATCCAAACCACTCCTAAACATGTGACCGAGCTATATGGTTTAGACGTGCCGGGCGAAAAATAGTTCCCCGCATAACCCGCAACCACAACTTACCCAAGACCGGCTTCAAGTTAACCCGCTTCACAAAACAAGCCTTTATACTGACATACCGTGACAGATCATAGGGGGGATGGCAATCCATCCATGCGGATGATTCTCGTCAGGTAGCAGGGAGTGGATGTATGCCCCAATAGGGGTACGGGGTACCCATAGGGTATTCGAACCACTCCTCTTTCTAGGATTTCGTGACCCCGGGCTAGGAGTTGAACCGGAGCTACTGCACCATAAACCAAAGCCTCTAAAAATAAACCAACCCGAGGGTCGGTAGTTTGAACGAGCTAGGTGATTTGATTAAGTTAGTTGACTCGGAAGGTAATTCATAATAACAGTGAGATTATCTGCAAAATAAACGTGATGTTTCATACACTCATACTCGTCCAACAGGGATCATACCTGATGATTGCATTAAGTCAGCCAGAAGAGGATTCTGAACCTTCAAAGAAGAGAATTTCTTAATTACTATTCAGTTTGTACTGATCCACGGCTTCCGCCGGCAACACGAGATTATTGACGAATTCCCTCACCATGGCCAAAACACCCTCCGCACCGGTATACGTAACGCCATTGACATAATCCAGCGAAAACGAGCGGCCTTTGGCATCCAGCAGCAGGATGCTCTCGCTTCCGCCACCCTCGGGCACTTCAGCGGGTTCAATCCTTTCGATACCTTTCAGGTCAACTTCGTTCAGCTTGTCCAACAGCGCTTCAACAGTTTCCGCGTCAATCTCAACCTGCCAGGAGCCCACATTGACCTGCGTTTCCTCCTGAAAGGCGCTGCGGGTGAACACGACCCCATCTACGGAAATGGAGTATTCCTCATGCCACCGTAATTCAGGCAGCAGGGTGCCGGTATCACGGGTATAGCGCACAGACACGATCGAGGTCATAGAGCCCTCCTGGCTACAGCCGATCAGAAAAATAAGGAACAGGATGGTTAGTGCAAACAGAAATCCTTTTTTCATCAGTGATTCCCTTTACCGCAATTTTATATTAGATCAACGTATTTAACAACTCATGCAGTTCCCCGATGCCCTGTACGCAGTGATCAGCCAGATCACTTTTAGGTTTGCCCTGCTGATAAATCAGCACACTACGCATGCCGGCGGCAGCCCTTGCGCCTGTAATATCGTGGGCCACTGAATCTCCTACAAAGAGCACATTCTCAGGATTGACATCGAGACGGCTGGCCATCATTATCTTGGAAAAAATCCTGACCTGATATTGGACATAATGAAACATGAAGATAAAGAATGCGAAAATCTATATTCTCATATCAAGTTGCCTTAAGTTTCATAAACCTCAGATTTAAGACGTGATTTTTTTTCATAAAAACGACCGTTGCCGCGGTCTTTGCGTCCCCGAAAGAACGCTTTGAGAGGGATGGTCGTTTTACTCCCTTCGGGAGTCTTCGAGGTAGCGGGGAGTGGACATAGTACCTGCAGGGTATTCGAACTACTACCCTGACGGGTACTTTGTGACCTCCGGGTTACACCGTACCACATTCGGTATGGTATGTGTCAAAATCCTGAATCCGTGCCACTGGAACGTCCCGCCCGAAGGGCAGGGATTTGTGCGGCGAGCTCTGCAAACACTTGCACGTGCTGCCAGTGCAGGTGTCAGCCGACCTGACGAACTCTGGTTCACGCTTGCTGGGCACGCTGCGGTCCCACAAGGGGATGATATAACTATTCGATTTTCGTATAGTTTCTGTTTTACGTGGGTTCGTCATGTACATTACTAGCCCTTAGTTGCTTTCTTTGTTTTACTCCTCTGCAAATAGGGCGATGTATAATCAATTTTTGAATGTCTGTACCTATTTTATCCACCAAGGTATATCTTCCCCCACCTCGGCTCGACATTGTCCCGCGCCCAAGGTTAATAGAGCAGCTGAACGAAGGGTTGACTGTGGGTCATAAACTGGCTCTGATTTCGGCTCCCGCCGGATTTGGGTCTCATCTTTCACTATCAACAGTGATCCAAGGCTATGATTGTTACCATGCTGGACTTAAGAATTATATGGCACAATAAATAGCTGGGATGATCCAGAGGAAGACTGATATATGGAAACAAAATGCACAAATCAAGCGCATTGGTATTTGCTGACCGGTTTGGTGTTGGGTTTGGCTATTGAGTTGGTGATCTCACTCCTCATCGCCCCGGTGGTCAATACAGAAGCGCTGCCCCATGAGCTGGACCAGGAAGGGAAAGCGGTTTATCGCGAACAGATCGCGCTTGCATACGCCAGTGATCATGACCTGAATCGTGCCTGGAGCCGTCCGCAATTACTGCAGGATGTAAATCCCGCCGAGGCGTTAATTGCCCAAGCCCAGGCGATAGTAGCCCAGGGTGGACCCATGGAACTCTCGCGCGCCCTTGCGGAATTTGGCACGGCTGTTCAACAACTTACGGCACCCACAACCCCATGAGGTCTGCTTGTCAACCCCGCAAAATCGGTGATGTACCGTTTTTTTGCTAGAATCAATGAGAGAAAGGACGAATCATGCAATATTTTCCCCCTCCAAACTTCGATCGATCATCCAATGACAAAAAGAAACCCAAAGGTGGTATCAAAGGAGCCATCCGCGAGAACCTCGAGACGCTGCGCAACACCCCCGAAGCCTTTCGCCTAGTTTGGGCTGCGAGCCGTAGTAACACCCTGATCAGTTTTGGTCTGACGCCGATCGCCGCCCTTCTGCCGGCGGCGCAGTCGTGGGTGGGGAAAATGATCGTCGATAGCATCCTTGGCGCGATCAACCAGTCCTTGGATGTGAACACAGGTCTGCGCATCGTGCTGCCGTATGTGGCGGCTGAATTCGGATTGCTGCTACTGAGCACGGTTTTAAGTTCGATTCGATTTCTCTCCAACAGCGTTTTGCAATCCCAACTGACCAACCACATCAACACGCTGATCATCAAGAAAGCCATCAACCTCGACCTGCAGTTCTTCGAGGACCCGGTCTTCTATGACAATATGCAAAACGCCCGAAGGCGTGCCGATAGCTCCGCCCTGGCAATTATGAACGCCATCCTGCAGATCGTGCAGCAGATCATCACGCTCGTTTCGCTGGTTGCACTGCTGGTTGGGTTTAGCCCTTGGCTGGCTGTGGTGGTGATCCTGGCAGCCATCCCCAACTTCATTTCACGCTCGCGCTTCTCTGAAATGGCTTTCAGAGCCCTTTCACGCCGTGCCCCGGAATCGCGCCTGCTCAACTACATTGAAACTTTGCTGACCAGCAATGAATC
>CAYWCH010000075.1:0-256 GCA_964456715.1 uncultured Anaerolinea sp.
CGCACCGCGCGGCATGCCGCAGATCGAAGTGACCTTCGATATCGACGCCAACGGCATCCTCAACGTGACCGCCAAGGATAAGGCCACCGGCCGCGAACAGAAGGTGACCATCACGGCATCGACCAACCTGCAGAAGAACGACATCGAACGCATGGTGGAAGAAGCCAAGAAACACGCCGCGGAAGACGCCAAGCGCAAGGAGCTTGTCGAAGCCCGCAACCTGGGCGACAACGCCGCCTACCAGGTGGAGAAAGCC
>CAYWCH010000075.1:266-10494 GCA_964456715.1 uncultured Anaerolinea sp.
TGACCGGAAAGATCGCCGAACTACGCACCGCACTCACTGGCGAAGACCAGGGCCGCATCCGCAGCCTGACAGACGAGCTGCAGAAGATGTATTCCGAGGCAGCACAGGCCGTACCGCAGGGACAACCTGAGGGTAACCCCGATCCGCAGCAGAGCAATGGCTCCAGCGATGGCGACGTGGTGGACGGCGAGTTCACCGAGAAGTAACAGGCGTAGCCTGTTTTAGTGAAAAAGCAGCAATGCAAAGAGTCTGTTCTCTTTCGAGAGCAGACTCTTTTTTTCTTTAAGATCTGGATTTCAAGCTAGAATAGGGAAATGGAAAATCTATTCAAATTCATCAAAGTAAAAGCGTTGGCGTGGATCGTGAATGACGGCAAGACCTTCGTGGTGAAGATGTCGGATTCAGTCGATGGTGCGGTATATTACCGCTCGATCGGTGGAGCCGTGGAATACGGCGAGATGGCGCGCGACGCTGTCGTCCGTGAAGCCAGGGAAGAGCTGGAGACCGAGATCGAGGTCACCGGTGAGCCGCTGGTTCTGGAGAACATTTTCGAGTGCGACGGCAAGAACGGACATGAGATCGATTTTATTTACCCCTGTCGCTTTAAGGACGCGAGCTATTACGAGGACAGGGATTTCAAGCTGATCGAGGGTGACGGGAAGATCTTCAAAGCCTCCTGGGTATCCATGGATGATTGCCGGAGCGGAAAGCTGCGTTTGGTACCCGAGGTGTTGTTGGAGTGGAGCAATTGATTTGTAAAGTGCAGAAACCCGGAATCAAGTTCAGATTCCGGGTTTCACGTGCGGGGGTTTCACGTTTGAGATAGAAGAGCAGATACCTAGAGTCGAAAAACAGACTCCGGGTATCTATAAATACGATTTTTTGAATTTTACGCGATGTTATAATCTTTTTATGCGAAAAAAACGTTCAAGCTTACTCATCGGCTTTATTGTCGTTCTTGTGCTGGGGGTCATCATATTATTTTTGCCCCCGGTTTGGTCGCGGGTAAGTTATCACCTGAGTGAACTCTACACCTCGATCAAGTACAAACTGAACCCGCCACAGGAGGACGTCTTCGTCCCCGGGCAGGACAGTGACCCGACCGTGGCCGCGATGGTGCGGCAGACGCTGGCTGCGCTGGCCACCCCCACCGCTGAACTGCCGACCGCAAGCGTTGCGGTCAGTGCCACGCCGACTGCCACGCAGATCCCGCTGCCCTCGCCGGTGCTGCTTACCGGCATCAAAGAGGAGAAGCAGGGATGGAACAACTGCGCGCCGACCACGCTCTCGATGAATCTGTCGTACTGGGGCTGGCCAGGGGACCAATTTGACGTCGCAGACGTGGTCAAACCCAACGAGCGCGACAAGAACGTGATGCCATACGAACTGGCAGATTACGTCAATGAAAATACCGGCTTCAACGCTTTGGTGCGCATCGGCGGTGACCTGTACACGATCAAATCGCTGATCAACGCCGGCATCCCGGTGATGGTGGAAAAGGGGTTCTACATCCCGTCCACAGATAAATCACCCAACATGGGCTGGATGGGCCACTACGAACTGGTCAATGGTTATGACGATGCCAAGGGTATTTTCTATACCCACGATTCCTATTTGCCGCTGATCGTCGGTACGGAAGAGGCGGACGGGGTTAGCTTCATATACAATACCGCCAACCATAACTTCGAGATTCCCTACGACGCCTTTTACGAAGACTGGCGCGCCTTCAATTACACGTTGATCGTGGTCTACCCCGACAGCAAAACCAACGACGTGTTGAATTTGCTCGGCGTGCTGGCCACCGAGGAGAGTGCTTACCAGATTGCGCGCGACCGCGCTCAATCGGAAACCATCAGCCTGACCGATCCCTACCAGCAGTACTTTGCCTGGTTCAACCTGGGCAGCAGTCTGGTGAAGATGCAGGATTACAACGGCGCCGCCGCGGCTTACGATAAGGCTTTCCTGCTTGTGCCGACCATCGACAGCGACCACCGTCCGTGGCGCAATCTCTGGTACCAGACGGGTCCGTATTATGCCTATTACCACACAGGGCGCTACCAGGATGTGATCGACCTGGCGACGAACACGCTGGACAAGATGAGCGAGCCGGTGCTCGAAGAGAGCTACTACTGGCGCGGCATGGCCGAAGTACAACTGGGGCAGCTGGACGCTGCCATCGCGGACCTGCGCAAGGCCATCGAGGTGCATCCCGGCTTCCAGCCCGCGCTGGATGAACTGAGCGCCATCGGCGTGGAACCCTGATGAGGAGTTTTCCCCTTTGATCAAGCTGCTGCATTTTGCCGATGCCCATATTGATATTGCCGCTCACGGCAGGCACGACGCCGAGAGCGGGTTACCCGTGCGCGTGCTCGATTTCCTCAAGGCGCTGGACACCATCATCGACGCCGCGATCAACGAGAAGGTGGACCTGGTGATCTTTGCCGGCGATGCCTACAAGGACCGTTCCCCGGCGCCGACCTTTCAACGCGAATGGGGCCGGCGCATCATGCGGCTCTCGAACGCCGGCATCCCCACACTGCTGCTGGTGGGCAACCACGACATCAGCCCGGCCAGTGGACGCGCCACTACGCTGCAGGAGTTCGACACGCTCGAAGTGCCGCACGTGCACGTGATCGCGCGCCCCGAGTTTCTTAAACCCGAAGACCTGAACGGTCTGCCGGTGCAGGTGATTGGTATGCCCTGGGTGTACCGGTCAGGGTTAATGGCAGCGCGCGAGCTTTCGGGCGTCAAACAGAACGCGATCAACGAGGAACTCGAGAATAACATCACCCACATCCTCAATACCTGGATGGGTGAACTTGATCCCAACCTGCCGGCGATCCTCACCGCGCACGGCTCGGTGCAGGGCGCGCTCTACGGCAACGAGCGTACGGTGATGTTGGGCAAAGACCTGGTACTGCCGGGCGCGCTGGTGAAGGATCCGCGCCTCGACTACGTGGCACTGGGTCACATCCACAAGGCACAGGATGTCAATGAGGGCAGCCAGCCGCCGGTGGTCTATCCAGGCTCGATCGAGCGGGTGGACTTCGGCGAGGTGGCCGACGACAAATACTACGTGATTGCCAAAATCGAACGCGGCAAGACCACCTATAAATTCCACAAGCTGCACGGGAGGCGCTTCTTCGACCGCGCGATCAAGGTGAAGGAACAGCCCGCCTTGATGGAAAAGGTCATGGGCGCGCTGCCCGCCAAAGAGGAGCTGAAGGATGCCATCGTGCGCTTGACAGTGGAATATCCGCGCGAACTGGACGTGTTCTTGGACGAGATCGAGATCCGCACACACTGCGAGGACGCTTTGGAGTTTCACCTGATCCGCAAACCGCAGGAGCAAGCCCGGCTGAGGCTGCCGGCGGACCAAACGCTCGCCAGCCTGACCTCCACGCAGATGCTGGAGTTGTACTGGAACTCGATCAACAGCAAACCGCATGAAACGGACAAACTGAAAGCGCTGGCCGGCTCGATCATCGACGCGGTAAACAGCGGCACATCCCCCTCGGAAGAGCAGGACTAAGATGAGTTTATTCCTTGAAATTATCATCATCCTGGCGCTGATCTTGGTCAACGGATTCTTCTCGATGGCCGAGATCGCACTGGTCTCGGCACGCAAGGTGCGCCTGGAGCAGAGCGCCGAGGACGGCGACCGCGGCGCAGCTATTGCCCTGCAGCTCAATGAGTCGATCAGCCGGCTACTCTCATCGGTGCAGATCGGCATCACCCTGGTGGGCATCCTCACCGGCGCACTCGGCGGCGCCACCCTGGCCGAACAACTCACCGCAGTGTTCGAAAAGGTGGCCTGGCTCAAACCCTACGCGAACGGGATCTCGCTGGCGATCGTGGTGCTGCTGACCACGTATTTCTCGCTGGTATTGGGCGAACTCATCCCCAAGCGGCTGGGTCTGGCGCACCCCGAAAAGATCGCTTCACGGGTGGCTGGATTCATGCGCTTTTTAGCGAAGGTGATGAACCCCGTCGTTAATTTACTCTCGGCATCCACCGATTTTGGTCTGAAGGTGCTGGGGATCACTTCGGATAAGGAACCTCCGGTCACAGAGGAGGACATCAAGGGGCTAGTCGAAGAGGGCACCCAGGATGGCGTGTTTGAGGAGACCGAACAGGACATGATTGAAGGCGTCTTCCGGCTCAACGAACGATTGATCAACGCCATCATGACGCCGCGTACCGCGATCGAGTGGCTTGACCTGGAAGACCCTGCCCAGGTGGTGCTCGACCAGGTGCTTCACAGCAGTCACAGCCGCTTCCCGGTGGCTGAAGGCTCACTGGATGAAGTGGTGGGCATTCTCCGAGCCAAGGACTTGCTGGAGCAGCACATCATGGGGCAGGCCTTCGACCTGCAGGCAGTGGTGCAGAAACCGCTTTTCGTACCGGAGAACACCCCGGCCAGACGTGTGCTGGAACTGGTGCGCCAGTCCGGGCTGCACGAGGCGCTGGTGATCGATGAATACGGCGGTCTGCTGGGGCTGGTAACGCTGTTTGACGTGCTCGAGGCCATTGTCGGTGAGTTGCCGGCACAGGACGATACCTCCGAACCTGAAGTGGTGGAGCGCGAAGATGGATCCTATTTGCTCGACGGGCTGCTGCCCATCGATGAGTTGAAAGACCTGTTCGATCTGAATGATCTGCCAGAGGAAGACAAAGTGGGCTACCAAACGCTGGGCGGCTTCATGTTGAACCAGCTTGGCCACATCCCCACTACCGGTCAGCATTTCGAGTTCGACGGATACAAGTTCGAGGTCATGGATATGGACGGGCACCGCGTGGACAAGGTGCTGGTGAGTCAGTTGCCCCAAACGGACCCCGAACCCCGGACGCAGGAGTAGCCTTGATTCCCATTCGCCTGCACGTGAGCGGTTTTCTCTCATATCGTGACCCGGTTGATGTGGATTTCGAGGCGTTTGACGTGGCCTGCATTTCCGGGCAGAACGGCGCGGGCAAGTCGTCGCTGCTGGACGCCATCACCTTCGCGATGTTTGGCGAAGCCCGCAAGCGCGACGATGCCGTGATCAATATTGCCTGCGATGTCGCCGAGGTGAAATTCATTTTCGAGTACGAAGATGCGGTTTACAGCGTACAGCGCACCCGACCGAAAGGGAAGACCACGCTGCTTGAATTCGCCATCCAGGGTGAAGACGGCGCCTGGAAGCCCCTGACCGAAGCCACCCTGCGCGCCACTGAGGAGCGCATCCGTACCACGCTCAGGCTGGACTACGAGACCTTCATCAACGCGTCGTTCTTCCTGCAGGGCAAAGCCGATTCATTCGCCCAGCAGCGCCCGGGCGACCGCAAGCGCATCCTTTCGAGCATTCTCGGTCTGGAAATTTGGGAAAGCTACCGCGCTGAAGCCGCGCGACGCCGCCTGGAATCTGAAAAGCGTCTGGCAGGGATCGAGACGTTATTGGGCGAAATTGAAGCTGAACTGGGTGAAGAAGACGCCCGCAAGCAGAAACTGGGTACGGTCGAAAAGGAATACAACAATCAAAAAGCGCTGGCGGATGCGAGCAAAATGATCCTCGATCAGCAGCGCCTGTTGCAGGAACGGTTCGCCGGTGAGCAAAAACAGGTGGAGAAGCAGGCCAGCGATGTCCAACGGCTGCAGCGTGAGCTGGACGAGCAGAATTCGCGCCTGCAGGAGCGCCAGCAGGAGCGCCAACGCTTGCAGGCACAATTAGGGCACGAAGCGGAGATCAAACAGGCTGTTGATGCCTGGGAAAAATCCAGAACGGAGCTTGCGAAATGGGATGCCATCGCGGCGAACTTCCAGAAATACGAAGTGGAACGCGCGGCTCCTTTGCAGACCATCGCGACTGAAAAAGCCCGCCTGGAAACCGAGATCAAGAATCTCACCGTGGTGAAAAACAACGTCCAATCCATCGAAACCGCCCTGCCGCGCATGAAGCAGGAAACGGAAGCCTTTGGCAAAACGGTGGAAACGCTGGCTGAAAAGGTACAGTCGGTCCAAACCCTCCAATCTCAACTGTTAATACTGGCCGATGAACGAGCCAAGGCCAAGGCCGAGAACGAGCGCCTGACCCTTTTGGGCAAAGAAATGAATGAACGCCTGGCAAGTCTGGAAGAAGTCTCTTCGCCAAACTGCCCGGTGTGCGGCAAGCCGCTCTCGGAAGAGGAACGTAAAAAGATGATTGCCGACCTCCAGGTGGAGCGGGAAGAGATGCGCGGCAGTTTCAGAGAGAACACAAAGACGGTTGAAGAATGCAAAAAACGTTACTCCGGCCTGGAAAAGCAAATTGAAGAACTCAAGGATCTCGAATACGGGCTGAAGGAAAACCAGCGCACCCTGGACGCGCGCCAGCATGAGATCAAGACTGCCGAGCAATCCCTGGCAGATTGGCACGCCAAAGGCAGCTTGCAACTCGACGGTCTGCTCGAAAAACTCGACAAGGACGATTACGCTGCGGATGCCCGTTTACAACTGGCAGAGATCAACGAAAAGCTCAAAGGGCTCGGTTACGACGCCGCCGAACATGAACGGGTACGTCAATCTGAGTTGGGCGGGCGTGCCAGCCAGAAGGAATGGCTGGAATTGGAGAAGGCGCGCGCCGCCCTGGCGCCGCTGGAGCGCGAGATCGAGTCGCTGCATGCGACGACCGGCAAGGGTGAGGAACGCATTCAAGCGCTGCAGAGGGAGTTAAAAGAAGCACAGGAGAAACTCGCCGGTCAGATGAGCACCCTGCCCGATCTGACCGTGAAGGAACGCGAGTATTACGACCTGCAGGAGATCGTCAACCAACTGATGCAGAGTCTGGCCCAGGCGCGCAATGACGTGAAAGTGCTGGACAAACAGCGGGATTCGCAGGAAAAGCACAAACACGAAAAAGCGGCCGTCACCGAGGGGATCGCGCAATTGAAAGCGCTTGAACGCGCGTTCGGCAAGGACGGCATCCCGGCGCTGTTGATCGAACAGGCGCTGCCCGAGATCGAGAGCAACGCCAACGAGATCCTCGACCGCCTCTCCGACGGCACAATGTCGGTGAAGTTCGAGACGCAGCGCGAGTTCAAAGACAAGAAGCGCGAGGACCGCAAGGAAACGCTCGACATCCGCATCCGCGATGGGGCGGGAGAGCGCGATTACGAGTTGTTCTCCGGCGGCGAGGCCTTCAGGGTCAACTTCGCCATCCGGCTGGCACTGAGCCGGGTGCTCTCGCGCCGCGCGGGCGCCAGGCTGCGCACCCTGGTGATCGACGAGGGGTTCGGCAGCCAGGACGCGGAAGGCCGCCAGCGCCTCATCGAAGCCATCAACATGGCCGGCGGCGATTTTGCTAAAATATTGGTGATCACTCACATGGAAGAGCTGAAAGACGCCTTCCCGGCGCGGATCGAGGTGACCAAGACTCCCCGCGGTTCGCAGGTAGAGGTGGTGGCAGGATGACGACAATACCGATAAAGCTGGGATTACAGCAACGGGTGCTGCCCGAGTATCGGGCTCCATTTTTTGATGCGCTGGCTTCGGCCTGCGAAAACGGGTTGTGTGTGTATGCCGGTCACGGCAGGACGGTAGAATCCATCGCCCCCACCACCAACCTCAGGGTGGCAAATTATACACAGGCCAACAACCTGCACATCCTACACGGCAGCTTTTACACCTGCGTCCAGACCAATCTGATGCAGTGGATCGAGGAGTGGCAGCCCGAAGTGCTGATCGTGGAAGCCAACCCGCGTTATCTCTCCACACCGCAGGCGATCCGCTGGATGCACGCGCGCAAGCGCCCGGTGATCGGCTGGGGGCTGGGGGCACCCAGGGCACACGGACTGCACGAGGCGCTGCGTTACCGGTTCCTGCAATCGCTGGACGCGGTGATCGCTTACTCGCAGACCGGAGCGGAGCAGTACCGCGGCATCGGCTGCAAGGTGGCCAAGGTGTTCGTGGCGCCGAACGCGGTGACGCCGCGGCCGGTGAACCCCGCGCTCGAGCGTCCGGCCAAATTCAAGGATGGGCGGGCGACCGTGGTCTTCGTGGGACGGCTGCAGAAGCGCAAGAAGGTGGACTTGCTGCTGCAGGCCTGCGCGTTATTGCCCGAGACGCTGCGTCCAAGGCTGGTGATCGTGGGTGACGGCCCCGAACGGGATGAACTGCAAGCCCTGGCGGCAAAGATCTACCCGCAGGCGGAATTCAGCGGCGCGAAGTTTGGCGAGGAGCTGCAGGCTTATTACGCGATGGCTGACCTGTTCGTGCTGCCCGGCACGGGCGGACTGGCGGTCCAGCAGGCCATGGCACACAGTCTGCCGGTGCTGGTGGGCGAGGCGGACGGCACGCAGGGGGAGTTGGTCCGCGCGGAAAACGGCTGGCTGATCCAGGATATGTCGGTGGAAAAACTGACCGGCGCGCTTGAGTCCGCGCTGCAGGACGTGAAGCGCCTGCGCCGTATGGGGCTGGCGTCGTACCGCATCGTCTCAGAAGAGATCAACCTGGAGCGCATGGTCGAGGCCTTCGCCGAGGCGATCAGGGCGGTGGTGTAGATTTATTCCGTGAATGGCGCGAATCAAGATCTAATAGATAAACCACTGATTCACAGAGGACACGGAGAATACTAGTCGAAAAACCTTTCCTGAATTATCTACGGCTCAGCAGGTAATAATTCACCGCCGGTAAATCTCCGGCTGTATTGACGATTTTCCACTTTCTTCGCTCGATTCTCGGATTTACTTTCCAATTCTCCCGCGCACGTACTTATCGATGTCGGCAACGATCTTGTCCACTTCGCAATCGCGAAACATTTCGTGACTGGTGACCTCATACCAGATGATCCGTTTGTCTTTCTTCGGGGTGGAGATGCCGTTGTAGATCCACTCCGCGCTCTCGGGAACCACGGTCACATCCTTGCGGCTCTGCAGGATCAAAGTTGGTACTTTCACCATCGCCAGGTTCTTCAACCCGTGCCCTGAGTATTCGAGCAGCTCGTCGATGGCATCCATGGGTGCCCAGTGATAGTTGTTGTCGTACTGGATCAGGGATTTATCCGCCCGAACCGGTGGAGTGGCCCACTTTTTGAAGAACATCTTCATCAACGGACGGAGAAAGCTCAGCGGGCGACCGGGTGCCAGGGGGTTGGCCAGTTGAACGGCTGCAGCAGCAATGACGATGCTGTCGATCTTCTCGGGGTACATGGCGGCCAGGTCGAGCGTCACCAATCCGCCCATGCTCAAGCTGACGATGATAACTTTGTCAGCTTCCTTAAGCAGGTCCAGCAGCGCAGCTTCGCCGTCGGCCAGCCAGTCTTCCCACTTCACCCCGCGCAGTGCTTCGGGCGACTCGGCGCAGTGTCCGCGCAATACGGGCATGCGGATGGGCAACCCCAGCCTCTTCATTGGCGGCTCGATCGGGCTCACACATTCCAGGCTCGAGGTGAACCCATGCAGGATCAACACTCCGAACGGTTTTTTGGGCATATTCCCTCCAATTATGCGAATGGTCTGCGGTTCTTGCGGGATGTATTGAGTTTTGGCGAGCGCGGGGATGAACTATGATTCAGGAACCTTTATTCATGATACGCAATTTCAGGTGTATTTCAATCCTTCATTTGTTGGATAATTCTTAAAGAATCAACCACTGAGACACAAAGGTCACGGAGAGGGCTCATATCTGCTAGAAAATCAGATGGTAAGGCAAAGTAAGAAGGTGGGTTCAATTAGAGAATCCACGCTACAACTACTGAATTATTAAAGGAGGACTTCTTATCGGTTAGGTACCAATGAACCAACGGTCCGGTTCAGGAGCTGTTGGCGGAGTTATTTAGGATTAAATCAGTAGATCGCTGAGGAACAAACTTTCTTCAAGCGATACAAGAAATTTTGTTATAGTAAAAAGGTTGAAAAACCATAACAGCGGAAATAATTGGTTGTAATGTTACAGATATCCTTTTAGTTTTGCTCTTGTATAAGCAGATATTGTGAAGCCATCATTTATTTGATTGTTTGCAATCATTGATTCAAGCTCTGATACAGAAACCCATAGAATATCTTTTATTCCTTCTGCCAGTGCTGGTTGTCCAACTTTTATCAGTTTCGCCAAAAATAGGTTTACTTTATTTCCTTCAAGTCCAGTATTGCTAAAATAGGAACCCAAATCAACTAAATCGGATATTTCTCCTTCGACTTCTTCTTGAATTTCTACTCTTGCTTGGTTTTCTGCAAGAATATTGGGTTCGCCAAACCCTCTCGGAAATTCATAGCT
>CAYWCH010000076.1:0-4886 GCA_964456715.1 uncultured Anaerolinea sp.
CTGACGATTTCTTCAATAATAACTACGATGTTGTGATCTCTGGCATTGACTCGACCGAAGCAGTCACCGAAGCAAAGAAATACCAGGATCAGGGCAAGGAAGTATACGCAGTTCAGTATGACTACGAATATGCCTGCGATGGCGCTCCGAAGGCCTGCCTGGGCGTTCCGTACTTCAACTGGGGTGTCATGATGCTGCCCGTCATCCAGTCAGTAAAAGATGGCACTTACCAACGCACCTTCATCTGGGGTGCTCCGTATTGGGCTGACATCAATGATCCAGACAAATCGCCCGTTGGATTCAAGAAGAGCGATGGCCTTTCTGCCGAAGCTGCAGCCAAATTGGATGCATTCATCGCTGAACTGGCGGGCGGACTCAATTTGTGGACGGGACCGATCAACTACCAGGATGGAACTGTCTACCTGGCTGACGGTGCTGTGGCCACTGATCAAGAGATATGGTACATGCCCCAATTGTTCGAGGGAATGACCGGTGAAAGTGTTTCACAGTAAGCAGTAATCAAGAGGGAAGGCAGAATATGCCTTCCCTCTTAAATCCTTGTGCCAAACAGAGCGAGGTTCAATGGACGTTGAGCTGCATCATATTCAAAAAACATTTGGCAAGGTCCACGCGAACGATGATATTTCAATGACTGTTCGGTCTGGTGAAGTACAGGGGATTCTCGGCGAAAACGGCGCCGGGAAAAGTACCCTGATGAAAATCCTGTCAGGTTTCATCAAGGCTGATTCCGGTGAGATCATTCTAGGTGGAAAAAAAGTGATGATCTCCTCACCAGCAGATTCTGTTCGCATGGGAATCGGTATGCTGCACCAGGACCCGTTGGATTTTCCACCCATGAAAGTGATCGATAATCTGATCACTGGCAGCCACGAAGGAATGTTCCCGAACCGGAAAAGGATCCTTAACGAGTTTCAGGAGCTTCAAAGCCAGTTTAATTTTTCTATATCGCCGGATGTTTACATCGATTCGTTGACTGTCGGCGAACGGCAGCAACTGGAAATTCTGCGATTGTTGTGGCTGGGTGCCGAGGTATTGATTCTCGATGAACCCACCACCGGTATTTCTGCTGAACAAAAACAGCAATTGTTCAGCATGGTCAAGAAATTATCGAAACAGGGCAAGGTGATTTTCTTCGTCACCCATAAACTGGAAGAAGCAGAATCGCTTTGCTCTCAAATTTCGGTGTTCAGGCAGGGCAAGAATGTTGGTCAGGTTCTTCCTCCTTATGAGACAGACAAGCTTGTTGCCATGATGTTCGGCAAGACGCTTGATCGCAAGAGCCGCAGTTGTTGTACTCAGGAGTGTACAAATCTCGAAGTCGAAGATCTCAAGATCGACGATATTCGTTTACCGATTAAAAATGTCAATTTTTGCATCAATAAAGGCGAGGTGATCGGTCTGGCAGGCATGGAAGGATCGGGGCAATCGATCATCTTACGTGCCCTGGCGGGGTTGATCCGGCCTTCAGGCGGCCATATTTGGCTGCAAGATGATAAAGGTGAAAGAAAAGACCTGGTAGGAAAGCATTACTTCAATTTTCGCGATTCTGGAATCTCATTTTTGCCGGCTGCCAGGTTGGAAGAAGCCCTGATCGCCGGTTTAAACTTGAAAGAACACTTTATTCTGGCAGAAAAACAAAAAGGGATGTTCATCGATAATAAAAATGCTGAACAATTGACGGACAACCGTATCAAGGAGTTTAATATTAAGGGGACGGCGGAAAACTCCATCGAATCCCTGTCCGGCGGCAACCAACAACGCGCTGAATTGGCCCTTTTGAGGCAGCCGCTAAGGCTTTTACTTCTTGAGCATCCCACCCGTGGACTGGATATCGAATCAGCCCAGTATATCTGGCAAAAGATGCAAAAGCGATGTTTTTTGGAGGAAAGGTTTCCAAACCATTGGATACAGTAAAGGTGACAGTGGATAAATTGGGTCAATTAATTGGCGGAAAAGGTTGGGAGTAATGCGAAAGGACAACGACATGAGTGTAACGAAAAAAAATGCCAAACCCAACCGTCCGATTTGGATCTATTGGTTATTAACGAACCGAATCACGTCGCTTGTTATCGCCGTGATTTTGGCTCTGCTATTTACCTGCATAATCGTCCTTGTGATCAGAGCCAATCCAATTAAATTGTTCAAGGTGCTATATACCGGCTCGTTTGGTTCGATGGATGCTATTACGCAGGTTCTACAATCTTGGGTGCCCATGGTGTTGGCCTCGCTCGGATTGATGTTCACCTTCACTGCGGGATTGTGGAATATCGGCATGGAAGGGCAGATCGAGATAGGCGCGATCTTCTCATATGGCGTTATGCGAATTTTTATGTTCGCAGACCCTTCCAGCAACCTGGTGAATGTCCCTGGTGGATGGGTGATCTTCCTTTCGATCCTGGCTGGAATCCTGGGAGGCGCGGTCTGGGCTTTGCTGGTTGGACTCTTGAAAAATTTTGGCGGTGTTAATGAAATCTTCGGCGGTCTGGGGTTTAACTTCATTGCACATGCGATCATGCTTTATGTGGTTTATGGCCCCTGGAAACCGACCGGAGTGGCTAATGGAAGCACAAAAATGCTACCGGCGCAGTATTGGATGCCCCAATTGCCGGATTCCTACCTGAGCCTGTGGGCGCTCGGAATCGCTGTGATTGCGGTGGTGGTCGTTACGATCGTTCTACAGGGGACGCATTTTGGGCTCAAGCTTAAAGCGGTTGGAAAGAACAACAAGTCCTCTTTCCTGCTGGGTATACCGACCAACCGTTACATGCTTCTATCATTCGTCTTGTGTGGCATTTTTGCCGGTCTCACCGGCGCCATACAGGTGACTTCCTTCAATCATGTGTTGAATTACAAGATCTCAGGCGGCTTTGGTTACATGGGTTTGATGGTGGGTATGCTGGCGAACATCCAGCCACTGGTCACGGCTCCAATTGCGTTTGTTTTTGTCGCGTTGACCAAGGGAGCTGCAGGGTTGGGTATGGATATGCATCTCGATTCTAATCTTTCCGGGGTCATCCAGGGCTCACTGGTTCTTTTCGTCCTGGTGATGGATGGTGTTCGCAGGATCCTGACCAAGAAGCAAAAAGGAGCAAAATGGACAGCGCGTTAATCAACAGCATTGCTTCAATCATCGCCTGGTCAGCCCCCGTTATCTTTGGGGTGATCGGAGAAACGATCACCGAGCGTGCCGGTGTCATGAACCTGTCGCTTAACGGAAGTCTGATCCTGACCGCCATGGTTGGATTTGTTGTCGCAACCGAAAGCGGCAGTTTCCTGGTAGGTTTTCTGGCAGCCGCAGCAGTTGGCGCTCTGATCGCTTTATTGATTGCTGTTCTTAACATCGAACTTAAGCAATCACAGGTTGCGGTTGGATACGTATTGGCGATGTCGACTCAAAGCCTGGCCTATTTTTTGGGTTCTCCTTACGTTGGCAAACCGGTATTGGCGCTGCCGCAGATCGAGATCCCGTTGCTTTCATCCATCCCTTTTATTGGTCCGATCCTTTTTGATCAAACGATCGTCACTTACCTCAGTTACTTGTCGATCATCGTTTGCTATATCTGGTTATTCAAAACACATCAGGGGCTGGTACTGCAGGGTATTGGTGAACGTCCTTCAGCAGCTTACGTCAGGGGTGCGAACGTCAACCGCCTGCGCTACATCTATACCGCAATCGGCGGTGCGTTGGTGGGTGTTGGCGGCGCGCTTTATTCGTTGAGCGTAAAAACCTGGAATGGACAGCTCTCCGGTCTCGATGGTATTGGCTGGATCATCCTGGCCATCACGATCTTTGGCGGTTGGCATCCCGTTAAAGGCGCACTGGGATCCTATCTGTTTGTTGTATTACAATACCTGGGAATCGTTCTTCAGCCATTGATGCCGAATGTTAATTCCCGGGTCCTCCAGGTGGCGCCATTCCCGTTGATGATCCTGGCTCTATTATTTGTCAATATAGGCAACGCCGATTGGGTGGACAGAACACTGGCCGGGTTGCCTGAGTCTGTTCGAATGAGCATTTCGAAGGTCCTGCGTACGATGCGGACTTCACCCCCGGCTGCGCTGGGTATTCCTTTTGAAAACGAATAGGATAAAAAATGAGTCAATACATCGGTTACAAATGCTCCATCTGTGGAAATGAATTCACACCAACATCGATCATTTATACCTGCCCCCATTGCGACGGGAACCTGGATGTTGTTTTGGATTACAAATCGATCCAATCGAGATACCAGGTCGAAGATATTACCACCCGAACGGATTATTCATTGTGGCGTTACTTGCCGCTGCTTCCGGTGGAAGATCCGGGCGGAGAGGGAACGACATTGCACTGCGCAGGCTGGACTCCACTCTATACTCCTCCCGCGTTAATGAAGAAATTGGGGATGGAACATTTATGGATCAAGGATGAAGGAAAGAATCCGACCGCGTCCTTCAAGGATCGCGCCAGTTCGGTGGTGGTTGCACGGGCCAGAGAGATCGGTGCTGAAATTGTTGTCACAGCATCGACCGGTAATGCCGGCGCAGCGCTGGCGGGCATGTCTGCAGCGATTGGGCAGAAAGCCATCATTTTCGCGCCGAAAACGGCCCCCCAGGCCAAGATTGCCCAGCTTCTAATTTATGGCGCGCAAGTCATCCTGGTGGATGGTAACTATGATTCGGCGTTCGATCTGACGATCGAAGCTTCGAAAGAGTTCGGATGGTATTGCCGCAACACCGGCTTCAATCCATTCACTGCCGAGGGAAAGAAAACCGCCGCTCTCGAAATTTGGGAGCAGATTTGTCTGAATCTGCCGGATGATTCATTGACATTGAATGTGTTCGTTTCTGTGGGCGATGGGAATATCATTTCGGGGTTGCATAAGGGC
>CAYWCH010000076.1:4896-6292 GCA_964456715.1 uncultured Anaerolinea sp.
AAAGACCTGCTCACCCTGGGCTGGCTCAAACAAATGCCGCGCATCTTTGGCGTGCAATCGGAAAAATCAGCTGCGGTCGCCAACGCATTCCATGCCGGCGATGAAAAGATCATCCCCATCGAGGCGACCACCATCGCTGACTCGATCAGCGTGGACCTGCCGCGTGACGGCGTCAGAGCCGTCAGGGCTGCAAGAGAAACCGGCGGTTCATATATCACCGTGTCGGATGAAGAGATCATTGCCGGGATTGGCGAACTGGGTCCATACGGCATCTTTGTGGAACCTGCGGGATCAACCTCCTATGTAGGGATGAGGAAGGCACTGGCAAACAATCAGATCGATCCGCATGAACCAACGGTGGTGATCAATACCGGGAATGGCTTAAAAGATATCCGGGCTGCCATGATGGCAGTCAAGGAAGCTCCGGTCATTGAACCCAGCATGTCCTCGTTGAAAAAGTATCTAAACCAAAAATAAGCAGAGGAACGATATGGAACCCGTATTCACAGTGATCGTGCCGGTCTACAACGAAAAAGACTGCCTGGACGAGCTTTACCAGCGCGTGGGCAAGGTGATGGACCAAACCGGCCAGACCTGGGAGTTGGTCCTGGTGGATGATGGATCGACCGATGGATCAACCGGGATGATCCGCTCACTCGCGAAAGCCGATAAAAAAGTACGGCCGGTAATTTTTGCGCGAAACTACGGTCATCAGATCGCAGTCACCGCCGGGATGGACCATTCCCGCGGCAAAGCAGTGGTTGTGATCGACGCCGATTTGCAGGACCCCCCTGAAGTGATCCTGGATCTGATCGCGAAGTGGAAGGAAGGCAATGAAGTGGTTTATGCCGTCCGAACTGAGCGGGAAGGGGAGACCTGGTTTAAAATAAAAACAGCCTCTCTCTTCTATAAGATGATCTACAAGATCACCGACGTGAAGATACCCATGGATACCGGCGATTTCCGCCTGTTGGACCGCAAGGTGGTCAACGTCATGAATGGTATGCGTGAACGGCAGCGTTTTCTGCGTGGAATGTCGGCATGGGTTGGCTTTAAACAGGTGGGGGTTCCCTACAAACGCGCTGCACGCTTTGCCGGCAGCACGAAGTATCCTTTGAAGAAAATGATCAAGCTGGCTCTGACAGCCATCACCAGTTTTTCATACTTCCCTCTACAACTGGCCACCTGGTTTGGCGCAGGGCTTTCAGTAATCAGCCTGGCCTTGCTGATCGTAGTGATCATCCTGAGGGCGCTGCAATCGCAATTCTTGGGTGGTCAGGCAGCAACTCTAATCGCTGTGATCTTCCTTGCGGGCATTCAATTGATCTGTGTGGGTATTCTCGGCGAATATATCGGCCGAATTTACGACGAAGCCAAAGGGCGTCCCCTATACACA
>CAYWCH010000076.1:6342-6652 GCA_964456715.1 uncultured Anaerolinea sp.
TGCCGACCTTCGCACAAATGAAGATCCCGGACCTGATCCCAGCCAAGGTAAAAGAAGAACTGAGTTCGAGTGGCTTGTGGGATGTCCATCCTCGCAACTTGTTCAGGATCACCTGGCACAACGAACCGGTGCCCAACGGTGGACAGTTTACAGGTGTCAACTATATCGAATTTCCCTCCAGCCTGACCGGCGTCAAAGCCCGTGTGATCGCACTGGTTGGCAAGTGGTTTCCCACCGGCGCTCATAAGGTCGGTGCGGCTTATGGCTGCCTGGTTCCACGTTTGATCACCGGCCAATTCGACCCCACGAC
>CAYWCH010000076.1:6672-9563 GCA_964456715.1 uncultured Anaerolinea sp.
GGTAACTATTGCCGAGGGGGTGCGTACGATTCAGCACTCATGGCATGCGAGTCCATTGCCATCCTCCCGGAAGGCATGTCTCGTGAGCGTTTCGAGTGGCTAAAGAAGATTGCCAGCGAAGTTATCGCCACACCTGGCGGCGAATCCAACGTGAAAGAGATTTTTGATAAATGTTGGGAACTGCGCAAATCCGGGCAGGATTTGATGATCTTCAACCAGTTTGAGGAGTTTGGCAATTACCTGTGGCATTACGAAATCACCGGCCATGCCATGGAAGAAGTCCTCAAGCGCGTCATGGGGCCCAACGACAATTATCGCGGTGTGGCATTGACCACCGGCTCCGCCGGTACGATTGCCTGCGGCGATTACATGAAACAGGTTTTCCCAAACAGCAAGGTTCTTGCCTGTGAAGCCTTGCAGTGCCCGACTTTACTTGATAATGGATTTGGCTCTCACCGTATTGAAGGTATTGGCGATAAGCATGTGCCATGGATCCACAACATCAAGACCACCGATATGATCGTGGACATTGACGACAACGCAGTGGTCGATATCCTGCGCCTGTTCAACGAACCCGAAGGTCGCAAGTACCTCGCCAAGAAAGGCATACCTGAAGCCATCATCAATCAGCTTGACTTGCTTGGATTCTCAGGTATAGCGAACATGCTCTCGGCTATCAAGTTCGCCAAGTACGATGAACTGGGTGAAAATGATGTAGTGTTGACAGTCTTGACCGATTCAATGGAGTTATACGGCAGCCGCATCGAAGAAATGCGCCAGCAATTTGGTGAGTACACCAATACAGACGCCGCTGAAACATTCGCCCGCTATCTGCACGGTGAGAGCAGTGATAATCTGCTTGAGCTGAACCACGAATCGCGCAAACGTATTCATAATCTCAAATACTACACCTGGGTAGAGCAGCAAGGCAAAACCTTCGATGAGATCCAGGCCCAATGGTATGACCCCAATTATTGGACCGATATTCAGTCGCAGGTTGGCGAGATCGATGACCTGATCAAGGAATTCAATGGCAAAGTTGGTATTGCCTGATTTTCATGGTTAGAATGAAACTGGAGCAGATTATCACTGCTCCAGTTTTTTTAATCTGCTTTACAATTAACGCAATCGAGGAGATGACTTATGGAGGGAAATCCGGCTGATTCAGCATTGATGTTGGTGGGGGTATTGCCCGCCAAAAAGGATTTCGAGATCGCCCGGTTGCTGGGATGGTATCGAATCCCATTGAGAATGGCACCGAAAGTGGTCGATGTGGATTACGTCGCCTTTTACCAGACTGCAGCATTTGGGGAGACCGCGCGATGGCAGATCAACTGGTTCGCGCCGGTAAAGGGTTACGAACTGACCACCAGGAAAGAATTGATCCGCGATGAGCCTGAGCACCCGCGAGCCGATGAGGAATACTACAAAATGCAGATTGGCTCCCTGCAGCAGCGCTCTGAACCGATCACGGCAGACAAATGGAAGCGAATCACTTTCTTGTACACTACCGGACAGCTATTCAAACAGGCCAGTATTATCAATGACCTGGTCGTTCGATCGGATGAACGACAGATCCTTTGGCGAAATTTACGCGATCGCGCGGCACATACAAACGGATATTTGAAAAACATGGATGATGCTGCTATCCTTTCAGATCCGGCGATGTTGGAATTCTTTGGATCTCTTCTGGAAATGGATAACCCGCAAGAGGATAAACCACTTGATTTTTAGCGAAGGCAATCACTGGTAGAATTGAACCAGAATCGTTTACTGATTATCGAGGTGATATGTCCCTTCTGATCAAGAATGGCATGATCGTAACAACCAGCGAAACCTACGCAGCCGACCTGCGCGTGGAAGGTGAAAAGATCGTCGAGATCGGCAGCAGTTTGACTGCGCCGGAATCAGTTCGTGTGGTTGACGCCAAAGGAATGTACCTGCTCCCCGGTGGCGTGGATGCCCACGTGCATCTTGATTTACCCATGGCCGGGACAGTTTCGAGCGACGACCATTACACAGGAACAAAAGCTGCGGCATTTGGCGGCACAACGACCGTTTTGGATTTCATTTCTCAAGATTCTGATGATCTGGTCGGTTTGGCCGAAAAAGCGATCACCAAGGCAACGGCCAAAGCAGCAGTGGATTTTGGTTTCCACATGAATATCACGAATTTCAATCAGAATGTAGCCAAGCAAATTCCTCTCCTGTTGGAGCATGGTATCACCAGCTTGAAGGTGTTTACCGCTTATAATGGCCGCTTGCGGTTGCAGGATGGAGAGATTTTTGAGGTTCTGAGAATCGCCCGCGATCACGGCATGCTGGTTATGGTTCATGCTGAAAATGGCGACGTCATCGATATTCTGATCCGCGAAGCGTTGGAACAGAATCACAAATCGGCCATCTGGCACGCCAAAACCCGGCCGGCCTGGGGCGCGGAGGAGACTGTTGCCCGCGCGGCAGCATTGGCGGCGACTGCCGACGCTCCACTGTATATCGTCCATATGAATTCGGCGGGAGAGGTCGATCAATTGGAGTACGCCCGCAGCCTGGGAATTCCGGTGATGGGTGAGACCTGCCCGCAGTATCTTTTCTTCACCGAAGCAGAGTTGGAGAAGCCGGATGGGGCCAAATGGGTCTGTTCTCCGCCCATACGTACCGATTTCGATCGCGAAAGACTCTGGCAGGGGTTGGAAGAAGGTGTGATCCAGACCATCGCCACGGATCATTGCCCCTTTTTCTTTGACGGCAATACCGCCATCGAATACGAAGGGAAGCCTGTTAAAATCGCCGGGAAGGAACTCGGCAAAGACGATTTCACCAAGATCCCTAATGGCTTGCCGGGTGTGGGAGATCGGCTGCCGGTTCTATGGACAGAGATGGTCGCATCC
>CAYWCH010000076.1:9573-10370 GCA_964456715.1 uncultured Anaerolinea sp.
GGTTTACTGTTAACCAGTTTGCGGCATTGACCAGCAGCAATCCGGCCAAGATATTCGGCCTTTATCCACAAAAGGGAACACTGCTTCCGGGATCAGACGCGGATATTGTGCTCTGGGATCCAAAGAAGGATGTGACTTACGGTCGAGCGCTTGCCCAACATCGCACCGATTATAACCTTTATGAGGGCTGGCAGCTTTCGGGGTATCCTGTACAAGTCATTTCGCGAGGTGAATTGATCGTGGACAATGGAAAATGGTTGGGAAAGCCCGGCCGGGGTAAGCACCTGCATGCAGCAGTGGATAATCCAATTCTATAAATGCTCACCTTTTTACCCCTTTTATTATTGCTTTTGATCGTACTACTGGTGGAGATCCTTTCACGCAGTAAGTTGAACATTGGCAATCAATGGTTGATCCTGATATTGTCAAGCACCCTTGTTCTGGGAGCCACTATTTTTCTCAGGGCTCACCTGCCTGAACCGGTGGTGATCAAGAATTGGCTGGAAGGCACAGCTTACCAGATCGTTTTTCAACTGGATGAAAAATCGTGGGTATTCGTATTTGGTTTGGTTGCCTTCCTGACCGCGATGATCTTCACAGACACGATTCATTTGCATGAAAGGGTCAACCTTCATTCCTGGTCACGGATCCTCCTGCTGTTTTGTTTGGGCATTCTGGGGACGCTGGCCAATAGTCTGATGGCATTCATTCTGGTTTGGACGATCATTGATGTGGTCGAATTGATCGTTCACATTGCCAGTACAAAAGGTATTTCCATCAGCGATCAATCCGTCATT
>CAYWCH010000077.1:0-2189 GCA_964456715.1 uncultured Anaerolinea sp.
TGCCTGATACTGCGCAGCACCCAAAAGTCAGCGTTATTGATCCTCCTGTTTTCCATGCTTTTTTTTACATACGGCCAATTGGTCAATCTGCTTGAACCGGTTTTTCCTTCGTCCGCCAGGTTGATCACCACCTTGCTGTTGATTATTTATGGTTTGTTTTTTTTAGCTGGCACATTCCTGATCATGAGGTCCAAGAAAGAGGGGAACAGCTTGACCAACATGCTGCTGGTCCTCTTTTCTCTGCTTGCCATATATAATGCGAGCCGCATCATGCTGTTCGATCCACGCCTCAACGAAAGTCAGCCAGCCCCGCAGATCAATGTGACCAATACGCTCAACCCGACTGATCCCCCCAATGTTTACGTGATCATTCTGGACTCCTATGCCCGCGCAGACATGCTGTTGGAAAATTACGACTACGATAATTCGCCATTCATCAACTCATTGAAACAGCGTGGTTTCTATATCCCGGAATGCGGTTACTCGAATTATGAACGGACACCTATCACCGTTCCCGCCATTCTGAACCTGAATTATGCGGACCAAATGGGGATCCCAAATTCTGAGTTGGATGAACTGACTCCTCACCAGGTCGATCTGATCTTGAACAATGAGGCCAGTAAGATCTTCCGCAGATTGGGTTATCAATTCGTTTCAGCTCGTGGAGACGGCGCATTCGATGATATTCAAGATGCTGATATTTACCTGAACTATTACAATTCCATCGGGCAATCCGATGAACTGGCTGATCGAAATTTCTTGTATTTATTCATCCGCACCACGCTGCTGCGGGTCTATTTTGAACCCATAGGGTCGAGCTCACCAGCGCCAATTTCTGTTGAATCCTCCTCAGAGACCGAGATCACATCCGGTTTGGGTTATGAAGAAGCGCGGTTTTGGTACAATCAAACCAACTACGTTTTCGATTCACTGGCAAAATTACCGCAAGAAACAGGCAAGTATTTCGTTTACGCTCACATCAACTCACCGCACAACCCGTATGTTTTTTACCCGGATGGCAGTTTCCATTTCGCGACCGATTACAGTGATGAAAAAACGCTTTATACGGATGCGATCACGTATCTGAACACGCGCGTTCTCGAACTGGTGGATGATCTCATTGCAAATTCATCAACACCGCCGGTGATCATCCTTCTGGCTGACCATGGACCTCACATGTACGAGACAGGCATCGACCACCACAAGATCCTCAGTGCCTATTACCTGCCCGGTAACCTCAATATTGAACCGTATCCGACCCTCACACATGTCAACAGCCTGCGTCTGGTCCTCCACAACTATTTTGACCCCTCTGTGCAGTTGCTGGATGACATCATATATGTCAATAACGGAGATGGATACATCCCTGAATCGGCCTCCTGCGCTATGAAATAGCCTTATTTACTTCCTAAAAATAAAAGAGCTGACCAAATCATGAAACAACCAAACACATTAACGACAATAAAAATCTTTGCTGGAGGGTTCAGTCGCTATCTCAGGTTTCTGTCATTGATCCTGTTTACAGCGGTGGTGCCTCTGATCATGTACTGGTCGAATAATCTGGGGCAGGTGCGTCCAAGTGTGATCTTCAATCCTATGATGATGATCGCGGCATCCGCCTTCTTCCTGTTCAACGTGATCCTGCTTATATTACGCTCCTTACCCAAGACTGCATTGATAATGATCTTGATCAGTTTCATATTCTTTACATATGGGCATGTCGTACAAATCCTGCCGACCGGTAGTACGTTCACCGGCGTACACCTTTTTTACCTGTATATGCTGGTGTTCCTGATTGGTTCATTTTTGATCTTTTCAATTAAGAAGAGTCCGACAAATGTTTTCTTCTTTTTTACGATCGTTGTGGTTTTATTACTGGGGATAAACCTGTTTCACATTATTAAGTTCGATCCGCGAATCACCTCCAGGACAAATGCCCCACCAGTCACGGCCAGCGATACAACTTCATCATCAAAAAAAAAGGATATCTACTTCATAATACTGGATGCCTACGCTCGCGATGATATCCTTCAGCAGGTATACGGATATGATAATTCCGACTTTTTGAATGCGTTGCGTGAGCGCGGTTTTTACATACCCGATTGTTCCTGGTCAAATTATGAGACCACCTACGATGGTATGGCTTCTGTACTGAACATGAACTATCTGGATACGATGGGAATTGCAAA
>CAYWCH010000077.1:2199-10162 GCA_964456715.1 uncultured Anaerolinea sp.
TTGGTGTCCTTTCAGCTTCCCAGAGTGACTTGATCTTGAACAACCAGGCACGCTACACATTCCAGAAATTAGGGTACAAATTTGTCACCACCCGGGGATACGGTTCTTTTGATGACATCCAAGATTCAGATATCTACTTGAATTATTATTACTCCCAGAGAAAATCAGATAAATTGGGCGAACAATTTTTCGATTATCTATTCCTGCAAACCACCCTATTTCGAGCAGTCGGGGAATTCTCCAATTCCAGCCCGATTTCGACGGCTTCCGCCACAAACGCTGAACAAATGGTAATCGACCAAAACAGCCTTGCATATCAGGAATCATCTTTCTGGTTTCACCAGACGAACTACGTGTTTGATTCACTTGAAAACTTGCCGGAATCGCCTGAGAATTACTTCGTCTATGCTCATATCAATGCGCCGCATGGGCCATATGTCTTCAACCGGGATGGCAGCTTCCGTTTCGAACCTGACCTAAGCAATGAAAAGACCTTTTATATCGATGAGATTGTGTATCTGAACCAACGGGTGCTCGATCTGATCGATACCCTTATCAAGGGCTCCGATACACCACCGATAATCATTGTACAGGCAGATCACGGCACGCATTATTTTGTGGATGGAATCAACAAGCAAAAGATACTCAGTGCTTATTATCTGCCAGGAAGTTTAAGTATCAAACCATATGAAACCATTACACCCGTTAACAATTTTCGTCTGGTGCTGCACAATTACTTCGATCCTTCAATCCAGTTATTGCCAGATATGCTTTATGTTATGCAGAAAGAGGGCTATCAAGCCGAACCTGCTTCCTGCGACCTCCAATAATGAATCTGACCATTTCAATAAATATAAAGAATACAATTCGCGCTAATATCAATTTTTGATCAATGATCCCCGGGCAGGTTCTGATCCGTGCGTTGTGGCCGCGTTTATGAGGTTGTAAGACAAAACTGAAACCTATTCCAGCTTCTTTTTCATGAAGAAGGCCACTTCACCATCTTCGACATCGTGGTTGGTGTAAAAAGATAAATCCAGTGCATCCAGCGAGAAACCCAGACTGCGGTAAAAACGAATGGCTGGGACGTTGGTGTTCTGCGCCTCCAGAAAGACCACCCTCACTCCTTCTTCGCGCGCTTTCGTGAAGACCTGCTCCATCAATGCCCGTCCAATCCCCTGGTGCTGGAATTCTTTCATCACATGAAACTCCCAAACCTGCATGGAGTGGTTCCAAAGCAGCGATTGGCACACCGCCAGAGCAATCATTCTTCCTTCCCAATAAGCCGCCAGGGAACAACCCTGTGCGACGTATTCACGATAACGCTCCATGTCTGCTTCATTGAAGTCATCCTCAAAGCTTGAGCCATGCGGCTGTGCCAGACGGACCGGGTAAATCCTGAACAACGTCTCTTCACCCGTTTCAGTTTTCTCCACGGCAAATTTCTCGCTGCTTTCATATCCGCCGATCACAGGCAAGATCTCATTGCGGTCAAGCGATGTCAATTTTCGTATCTCAAACTTATCAGCCATGACTTCACTCCTCTAGCGAATCATCATTGTGTTTCCTATTTTACCCATATCCGGAGCAATTTGAATTGTCGAACAAATTTTCTGATATAATCTGAGCATGTCCCATGCCATCTCTCACGAAACCGCCCGCGATCTGGTGCTGCACACCCAGATGCTTTCGCAACCTCCAACAAAGAGCGCAAAAAAGACATCAGTGACGACAGCCATCCGCGAACTGGGTCTGCTGCAGATCGATACCATCAACATCGTTGCCCGCGCGCCGTACTTCGCCCTCTTCAGCCGTTTGGGCAGCTACAACAAGGATTGGCTGGATGAATCACTGGCCGAGAAATCGATCTTCGAATACTGGGCGCACGCAGCCAGCTTCTTACCCATCGAGGATTATCCCTACCACCGCAGGATGATGCTTGAAAAAATGCGTTTGCCTCACTATTTCAATTGGTATGAGCGCAACAAAGCCACCACCGATGAACTGCTTGAACACATCCGAAACAACGGGGCAGTGCGTTCCGCCGATTTCGAGCGCAAAGATGGCAAAAAAGGCACCTGGTGGGACTGGAAATTCGAAAAAGACGCCCTGGAATTCTGGTTCTGCGCAGGCGAGTTGATGATCGCGCGTCGTGAAAAGTTCCAGCGTGTTTACGATCTGCGCGAACGGGTGAAGGTAGGTTGGAGCGACGACGACCTGCCGACCCTGGACGAGACGATGCGCCATTTCGTCACGCAAACGGTGCGCGCCCTCGGTATCGCGAAGCGTGAATGGGTGGCCGATTACTTCCTCTTGATGAAGAAGCCGGTCGAAAAAGCCATCAGCGAACTGCTGGCTGACGGCACCCTGGCGGAAGTGTCTGTGGAAACGTGGCCTGAACCTGCCCTGATGCTAAAGAAATCGCTGCCCCTGCTTGACAGCCGCAAACACGACCTGACCCCAACCCTGACCACGCTGCTCACCCCATTCGATTCGCTGATTTTCGACCGCAAACGCACCAAACAGCTCTTCGATTTCGATTTCAGTATCGAGTGCTACCTGCCGCCGGCTAAACGCAAATACGGCTATTACCTCGTACCCATCCTGCACCGCGGACGCCTGGTGGCGCGCGCCGATGTTAAAGCGCACCGCCAGCAGGGAGTTTTCGAGGTCAAGGGATTATTTTGGGAACAGCGTTATCCTGTTGATGATCAAATGGTGGCAGAAGTGAATGAGGCAATCCAAAGATGCGCTGACTGGCATCAAACTTCCCAGGTGATCATTCAAAAAACGATATCTGCCAACAAGTAGACCTGTACTCCATTTTTTAAAACCAAACCCTGTATAATTTACTTACAGGGTTTTCCTTCTTGCTGCTCTTAGGAATCAAGTTTTCTAATTGACTCAGCTCAACATTCAGGAGGAAAAAATGGACCTTTTCCAAATCGTTTCAGCGCCTGCTTCTCAATTTGATTGGTACGGTTGGGTGGTTCTACCAATCATGATCTTTTTCGCTCGTATTTGTGACGTTACCCTTGGAACAATGCGCATTATATTAATGTCGAGGGGGAAGAATAGATTATCCCCACTTCTTGGCTTCTTCGAGGTATTAATCTGGATTGTAGTAATCGGCCAATTGGTACAAAACCTTTACAGTGTTACCGCCTACCTGGGTTATGCCGGTGGGTTTGCTGCTGGTAACTTTATTGGGATGTGGCTGGAAAATCGGCTGGCTTTTGGTACGTATATCATCAGGGTGATCCTTTCCAACCAAAGCCAGGAACTGATCGACAGGATCCACTTAGCAGGATTTGGGGTGACCAGTGTGGATGGGCAAGGGGCAGTGGGGCCCGTGAAGCTTGTTTATACAGTTGTAAAAAGGAAGCAGGTATCAGAAGCATTGGCAATCATTCACCAGATCGCTCCAAATGCATTTATTTCCATCGAAGAGGTGAGATCAACTGAAAGAGGGGTCTTCACAAACAATTTTTCACAATTCCATCTTCGATTGTTCGGTAGAAAGGCAAAATGAATCAAACCATAAATACATTCCTTTCCAGACTAATCCGAGAGATCAGACGAGTTTTGCATCCGATTTCGTCAGATTTGCGCGATACCCTGATTTCCGAAATAAAATCATCTGCTTCCCCTGGTTTTGATTACTTTCTTCTTGTAATCCTTTCCTGCAGTATTGCCACCCTGGGGTTGATCACTGATTCAGCTGCCGTGATCATCGGAGCCATGCTTCTGGCTCCACTCATGTCGCCAATCATCGGAATCGGACTGGCGTCAATCACCGGTGAAGAAAAACTATTAAAATCCAGTGCAATTGCCCTGCTGGTTGGATCTGTTCTGGCGATTGTCCTCTCATTTCTAATGACCCTTATCAATCGCTTTCTTCCATTTGTTGCTCTTCAGGTATTGCCTGGAGAAATTCTGGCCAGAACGAGACCATCGCCTATCGATTTAATGATCGCGCTGGCAGGAGGCCTGGCTGCGGCTTATGCCCTGACTCGACCCAACCTCTCTGCGGCCCTGCCTGGCGTCGCCATCGCTACGGCTTTAATGCCTCCTCTTTGCACGATCGGTATTGGCATAGCCCTGAATCGCTGGGACGTAGCTGGTGGAGCCACACTCTTGTTCATCACCAATGCAATCACAATCGCATTTGCATCAGCATTGGTTTTCTTCTTGCGCGGTTTCGGTGGAAAGGTCAAGAAAACAGATAAAAAAATTCCCCGCAGTCTGATCATTTCATTGACACTGGTAATTGTACTGATGGTTCCGCTTTCTCTCATCAGCTATAAATTATTTACTGAGGCCACCGAGAATCGGCTGATCAACTCCGTAGTTGCTGAACAGATCAATAGTATCCCCGGTACCAGCCTGGTGGATGTCTCCATCGTACATAGTGAAGATACCCTCGATCTGATTGTGACAATTCGTACCAGCAAAGCGCTCTCCTATGAAGAGGTCGTTTCGCTTCAAGAGGATATCGTTAATGAAATCAACCAGCCAGTTTCCCTGAAGGTAGAGCAAGTGATTGCTGAAGAGCTAAATCCTTTAATCCCACCTACCCCAACATTCACGCCAACCCTTACATTGACAGCCACACCCGGACCGAGTTCCACACCGACAAAAACTGCCACCCCAACGCCAACTGCCTCTTCGACACCGACAGCAACCCCGGCTGCTGGAAAAGCGGTCTCACCCGCCTTGCCACCACTCGCGTTGTATCAAGAACCAGGCGGCCCGGTGATTGGTCCAATCAAACCCGAACAGGGATTGATACTGTTGGACGAGGAAATGGAGTATGACGGTTTGGTTTGGATAAAAGCGATCGATGAGGATGGACGGGTGGGATGGATTCCTGAAATCTACCTTACCCGTATCACAGCCACACCAACACCATTGCCCAACAATTGATTTATTAATTTCGAAACACTTGTCTGCCAATATGATGAAACTCTTACATTATCTTCATATAATGGATTATAGCTAACAGACAGGATATGTTCATGGTTGCTAAAGAAAATGCCGGCAAGTGGGCGTTGATCATCATCAACCCTGTTTCAGGCATTGGAAACGGGGCGGTAATTCAAAACACTTGTAAGAATCTGTTTACAAGAGCAGGGTGGAATTGTACGTTTCGCACAACAGAAAAAGGAGAAAATCCGGCGCCGCTGGTAAAGAAAGCCGTCGCGGAAGGCGTTGACCTGGTCGTTGCCGTTGGTGGTGACGGGACCATTGCCTCTGTCGCAGCCGGGTTGATCGACTCCGAGGTGCCGCTGGGGATCATCCCCGCAGGGACTTGGAACGCTATTGCCCGCCATCTGTACATCCCCCTCAGCCCGGTCCGCGCTATTGCCCTGATAACCGGCAGGCATGCTCTTCGCGAGATGGACATGATGAGCGTCGGAGACGCGTACCATGCCATGAACCTCAGTGTGGGGTTCAGCGCAAAAATGAACGAGAATGCCACCCGTGATGTGAAAAAGAAGATCGGGATCCTTGCTTACATCCGCCATTTCTTCAACCTGGTCTTTGGTTTGGAAATGCAGCGATTTGTCGTGCAGGCGGACGACACCACCTACCGCGGACGCGCTTCTGAGATCTTCATTGCCAATTACGGCGTGGCAGGGCTGCACATCCTGGAAGACCGCCTCGATATTCACCCCGACGACGGTAAAGTGGACGTGCTGATCATCCGCGCCCGAACGCTGCTGGATCTGCCGTCGCTGCTCTGGCAGATGTTGGTCCGCAGAGATAAACGCACGCCGAAATATCGTCAATTCACGGCCTCCAGGGTTGTGACCATTTCCACCCGACCCCCCAGCCTGGTGCAGGCCGACGGCGAATTGATTGGCATGACCCCCGTCAACGTCACCGTGCTGCCGCGTAAGATTAAAGTGATCGCGCCGCTACCGGCTTCGGTGCTTCTCCCACAACTCTTTCAAAACTGATTCCAACCGTTGCCCCAACGCCGCCCCACGCGAACTGGTGACGTCATCGGAATTATCGAAGATCACGTAAGGTACTCTTTTGCCCTGTATGGTCAGGTAATCGGGATCCCCGGCGCTCACCTGGTGCCAGTCCACCTCGCGGTAAAGCCGTTCCAGTTTGGCATCTGGCAGCCCATGCTCGAGGATGCTGTCGGGTTTCTCGGGATTGAAACGCTTGCGGTTCTTGCGCAGCGACTCCTCCCAGCTCACATCGATGTAAAGCACAGCCATGCGGTCGATCATTTCTTTAGAGAGATGTTCGAAGGCGCTGGCATACCCGCCATGTTCGCTGCCGCGTGAGAATTCTACGACAGCCGTGTATTCTTTGGCAAAATCGGGTACATCGCGCAGTTTCTTCTGATACTCGAGACCGATGCGCTCGATGAGCAAATCCCACAGGTGGTTGCCCAAAAAGTATCCCTCCGCGTCGGTGTGCAGGCGCGGATATCCCATGCGCTCCAGCAGGGCGTCTTCCTCGAACCAGGCCCAAAGCATGGGGAAATCGTCGATCTCTTCGAACTTGCCAATATGGAAGCGCTGCAGGCGTTCTGCGATCGGCGTACTCTTGAGATAAGCGATCACTTCACTTTTACCGGCTGCCGGTCGGGCGATGAGAAGCAGGATGTCGAATGAATTCTTTTCAGCCATGGTTTCACTCTCTTTCGTTACTTGGTGTAATTCCTTGAAGAGCATCAAACTTTCCGAGCAAATAATGAGGGAAATAACCTAGTTCTTCAGCCTCACCACTGCCCCTCTCCATCCAAGGATGGAGAGGGGTTTGGGGGTGAGGTGTATGTTAATAAACTCTGCCAAATAAATAATAGCAGTAGAATCTCGATCTGATTATAAAATGGAACATGCTTTGCGACTATAATTCAATCAACAAAATCCTTATCAATTGTACAAGGAGGATGGAATGGTAGAAATCAGACACGGTAACGGAAAAGTCCCACCGAAGATTAAAGTCCGCCCGGACGGTCCCTTGATCGTCCAGGGGGATATCCCGTTGGTACACAAAACCCAGGTAGTCTCCGAATATGGCGAGCCCCTGACCTGGAAAAAAGATGAAGAATTGAGGCAGCACGGACCATATTCTCTTTGCCGCTGCGGCAAATCGAAGATCATGCCCTTCTGTGACAACACTCATGTTGAGATCGAGTTCGACGGTACCGAAACTGCCGATACTGGTCCAGCCTCCGCGCGCCAGGTGACGCTCGAAGGCGCCACCGGCATCGTGGTGCGCAAGGACGATTATCTGTGCATGGAATCGGGCTTCTGCGGCAACCGGCGCACCAACATCGACCAGATGGTCTCGGAAACCACCGAACCCTGCATCCGCGCCGAAATCATGGCCATGATCGACCGCTGCCCCTCTTCGGCGTACGTCTTTACGGACAAGGAAGGCAACCCCGATATTGAAGCGGATCTGCCGGTGCAGATCGCTGCCACCACCGAGATCACCGAAGATGGGCCGATCATGGGTCCGCTGTGGGTGACCGGCAACATCCCGGTCGAGCGCTCAGACGGGCAACCCTTCGAGACGCGCAACCGCACCACGTTGTGCTCGTGCGGCCTCTCAGGCAAGAAACCGCTCTGCGACGGCACCCACCGCGCCGTGGAACAGGAAGAGTTGAGAAAGAATAAAAAGTGATCAGTAAGTAGGGGTCAGGAAAAAAATAAGGAATCCTTTTAAGATACAGAGGATTCCTTTTTGATTCGAATGAATTGAGTATCAGGAAATTTGATTGCTATCCTTCAGCAACACGTCGTGCGCGCCGCCCTCGACGATGCTGGTGGAGGA
Source organism: uncultured Anaerolinea sp. (assembly GCA_964456715.1). GTDB lineage: Bacteria > Chloroflexota > Anaerolineae > Anaerolineales > Anaerolineaceae > UBA6107. Next base: position 10,003 of record CAYWCH010000077.1, read on the forward strand.
GACCAGGGTGATCCGGGCATTCTTTTGCAGTTCGGCGATGGTCAGGCAGCCGCAATTGCACATTGTGGAGCGCACCTTCTGGAGGGTCAGATCCACGTTGTCTTTCAACGAACCGGCGTAGGGTACCAGTGAATCAACACCTTCCTCAAAGGAGAGCTTT